>CAYTYG010000101.1:0-10135 GCA_964441515.1 uncultured Treponema sp. | reverse complement strand
TGATGGGAATAAGGGGCAGGATCGTCAGGAGGGAGATCCGGGGATTCCGGGCCGTCATGATGACCAGGATGGCGGCGGACAGGAAGACCCCGTCCACGAAGGTCACCAGTCCCATGCCCGCGGCCATTCGTATAGCGTGCAGGTCGTTCGTGGCCCGGGCCATGATGTCTCCGATCTTGTTCCTCTGGTAAAAGTCCGGCGGCAGTACCATGAGATGGCCGAACAGACGGTCCCGGAGCTCGACCTCGATCCGCCGGGATGCCCCGTGGAGGAAGTACCGCCACAGGAAGCGCCCCGCGGCGATGACCGCGGCGGCCCCCATGATAACCAGGGCCCGGCCGGGAACCCCCTCGATGCGGCCCAGGGAAAGTTCGTCCACGGCGGCCCGCACGAGCTGGGTGACGAGGAGCTGGGCCGCGTCGATGGCCACAAGGAAGAAAAGGCCGAATACGTAGTTGTACCGGTATTTCTTCAGGTACGGCAGGAGGGTCCGGAACTCGCGGAGCATAGCTAACAAGGTATCCACCGGAGGGCCGAATGGCAAGGAGAGGCGACAACAGGGCCGGGAAGGCCGGGTATCCCGTGGACCTCTTCACATCGTCAAGAAGAAGGTCCCCGGTTACCAAGAGGCGGCTACCGTATAGGTTGCAGCCGTTCGACGTTAGCTGTAAATCCTCCGGTTCGTCAGATCGGGTATGGACGACTACATCTACAGTATCTCTCGTACGACCCGCGCCAGGTTTTTGTATGCGATCCGTTCCAGGTCTTCCTCGCCGTAGCCCTTGCGGCGCAGGATGTCGTACAAAGCCGGAATCCGGGCCGCGTTTTCTAAGCCCTCGGCGGCCGTTTTCTCCCCGTCCCGGAAGGACTCGAGGGTATCGCCGGTCAGGTAATCGCAAAAATCGAACCCGAAGCCGATATACTCGACGCCGACCAGGCCGGCGATATAATCGATATGCCGGACGAGGTTTTCGACGCTCGGCTCCGTGGGATGGATGAAGCTGGGCCACGCGTTCATCCCTATCACCCCTCCCCGTTCGGCTACGGCTTTTATCTGGTCGTCCTTGAGGTTGCGCGGCACGCCCTGGAGGGCATAGGCGTTCGAATGGCTCGCTATGAAGGGGCGTTGGGTGTGTTCGTAGATGTCCCAGAAGCTCCGTTCGTTCGCGTGGGATACGTCTACGATCATGCCCAGTCTTTCCATTTTCCGGAGCGCCTCTATGCCCAGGGGCGTCAGGCCCCTCTCGGAGTGGGGGCTTCCGACTCCGGTCGCGAACTCGTTCTCCTCGTTCCATGTCAGGGACGCGTGCCGCACGCCGAACCTGTAGAGCATCGAAAGGAGGCTCGCGTTCCCCCGCAGGCCGCTTAAGCCCTCCATCCCGAGGAGGACGGCGATCTTGCCCGCGTCCTGTATCCTCTCCATGTCCGCGGTCTTGTACACCGGCTCCGCGTGGTCCCGCATCTCCTCGAGCTCCTCGCTGGCGGCGCCGAGTATCTCGAGGGTCCGCCAGGTCGGGTCGCTGGTGTACGGGGGGTCCACCCAAACGACCAGGATGGCGGCGGCTACGCCGCCCTTCTTGAGCTTTTCGATATGCCGGCGCACGAAGACATCCGTCTCTCCGCCCAAACGCCGTATTGTCACATCGGTGAGTATGTCCGAATGTCCGTCGAACGCCCGCATTCTCCGTGTCTCCTCCCGGCGGCCGGCCGTGGTGCTTCCCGGCCGGCCGCGCTTCCCGTTACAGGCCGAACAGCTTCCCGATCATGTTGCCCATGAACAGGCCGAGATAGTTGCCGACTACGTAGCCCCAGACGCCCACCAGCATCGCGGGCAGAACGAGCTCGGACCAGCCCTTCGATATGGCCAGGGCGGCCGCGGTCGTGGGGCCGCCGATGTTGGCGTTCGAGGCGACGCAGAGCTCCTCGATGCTGAATTTGAAGAGCCTGCCCACGCCGAAGGTCACCGCCATGTTGACCACCACGATGATTGCGCAGAACAGGAAGAGGACGGGGCTGTTGACGATGATCATCTTGAGGTCCGCGGGGACGCCGATCACCACGAAGAAGATGTAGATCAGGAAGGTCCCGATCTCCTGGGCCCCGCGAATTTCCCCTATGAACTTCGGGAAGGCCGTGGCCAGGATCATCGTCAGGGTCGTGATCACCAGGTATTTCTGGCCGACTATGGCCTTTACGATGACGGGGAGTCCGGTGCCGTTGATCCAGCCGGCGAACTTCGTGGAAAGGAAGACGATGGCGAAGGCGACCCCGACGGCCTCCGCGATGTCCAGAAGGGATATCTCCTTCTTTCCCCAGTAGCTGGCGGCCTTGGTGGCTCCCTCGGCGCCCGCTGCGGCCTTGTCGGCCTTCGCCACGGCGTCCTCGAAGGGATGGGAGAAGTGTTTCCGGAAGAAGCCGAGGGTGGGGATCATGATCAACACCATGAAATAGAGGGCCATGTTGAGGTTGTCCGCGACGATGAGGGCGTTGATCGTGTTCTTCGGGGTCTGGAACACGTCGGACATGGCGACGAAGTTGACGCCTCCGCCGATATAGCTTCCCGTCATCATGCCCGCCGCTCTGCCTATTTCGGGTACGACTTTCCCGAGAAGCAGCGCCGCGACGAAGGCGCCGAGCATCGTGCCCACGGCGGAGATGTTGAACGCGATGAAGGTCTTCCCGCTGCTTTTTACGATCTTCCGCAGGTCGGCCTTATAGAGGAGAAGTGGCACGGCTAGGGGGACGATGTATCCCCACACGGCGTCGTACACGGGCGCGTCGGTCGGAATGATTTTGAGGTTCGCCAGGATGAGGGCGCCCAGGAGGGCGATGATGGCGCCGCTCACCTTGGAAGCCCACTTGTACTTTTGCTCCAGGTAGATGCTCGCCGCGGCCCACACGATGAGGATCGTCCAGAGAGCCAGGGTATCGTCCGGCTTGAAGAACGTGGTCATGATCGCCTCCTTTTCGAATTCAATATATTGAACAGCATTTACTATATGCCTATTTTATTGAACACGCAATCATTTTCTTAGAACTGGATTTTACTATTTATTTTATATTGGTATTTATATTTATAGAATTTCGCCCTATCTATTTTTTTTTGACGGGGATATAGTATAATGATGCCTTCAACCAGGAAGGCGGCGCTTTTTGAACGCCGGCCTTCCTAGCGGCATTCCCCGTCTGCGGCCCCGGGTCGAGAAAGGGCTTCGCCTTGACCAACGGAAGCGGTCCGCATAATCTTGGGATTGCGATCCCGTCTTCCGAGGGGGCGGGGTGCCGGGTAAAAAAAACGGGATGGATGCGGAGGAATCCGTGGATATTCTTATCGGGAAAAAGATAAAAGCTCTCAGGACCACCGCCAAGATGAGCATCAAGGAGCTCGCCGCCCAGGCCGATGTCTCCACGGGACTCATCAGCCAGATAGAGCGCGACCTCGTATCCCCTTCCGTCACCGTGCTGTATCGAATAGCCAAATCCCTGGGTGCCAGCGTGGGGTACTTTTTCGGCGAGGGACCGGCCGTGAAGTCCAATCCCGTGATACGGAAGAGCGAACGAAAGCGGCTCCTTATAGACGGCTTGAACGGGATCTACGAGCTCCTTTCCCTCCAGCCGAGCTCCAGGATCGAGGTTCTGCGCATCACGCTGCGGGGGGGCGAATCCTCCCACACGGAGCAGATCTCCCATGAAGGCGAGGAGTGCGGCTACGTCCTTAAAGGCCACCTCCTGGTCAAGCTCGGCGACGAAGAGTATTACCTGGGAGAGGGCGATTCGATGACCTTCGACTCCAACATACCCCACCGTTACGTAAACGTCGGGGAGACGGAATGCGTCTCGATCTGGGCGATGTCGCCTCCTTCGTTCTGATAAGACGGTCGAACCCCCTCGGAGCGTTCCCCCCCCACGCCCCGGAGGGTAAGGAAGCATCCATGGTCCGCTTCGTTGACAAGATCGCGCATACATTTCAATATAGAACCATGCGTAGTATGACGGCCGCCGCGATTTCCCTGGCCCTGCTGGCTTCCTCGTGCTCCCTCAATTCCCTGGGGACCCGCGCGACGGAGTCCTTCATGACCGAGGAGGACCCCGCCCTCGTGGAGGAGTCCCTCCCCCTGCTTATCAAGGCCGGCGAGATCCTGGCGGACTCAAAGCCCCGGGATTCCGGCCTCGCCGTGACGGCCGCTTCCCTGGCCGCCATGTACGCCGCGGGCTTCGTAAGCGCCGACGCGGCGGGCATCCCCACGGAAGACGTGGACGCCCGCATGGAGGCGAACCTCCGGGCCAAGCGCCTCTTCCTCCGGGCCTTCCGCCGCTGCTCCGACGCCCTGGATCGCAGGGAGAAGGGGGTGATGGCGGCCCTTTCCGCGGGCGATGCCACCCCCCTGGAGCGATTCAAGGCCAAGGACGTACCCCTCCTCTATTGGGCCAGCGCGTCCGCCCTGGGGGCCTTTTCCCTGGATCCCTTCGATCCCGCCGCGTCCCGGAACCTCGCCACCGCCGTGGCCCTCCTGGAACGGGCCCTGGAACTGGACCCGGACTGGAACTACGGGGCGCTCCAGGAGCTCCTGGTCTCCCTGGCCCCCTCCCTTCCGGCGGCCCTCGGGGGCGGACAGGACCGGGCGGAGGAGGCCTACGCCCGTAGCCTAAAGGCCTCTAAAGGCCTCCGCGCCTCTCCCTATGTCTCCTATGCGTCCTCCCTATGCGTCCCCCGACAGGACTACAAGGCCTTTCGGAAGGCCTTGGAAGCCGCTCTGGCCGTGGACATAGACGCCGACCCGTCGGGCCGACTCGCCAACATCATAGCCCAGCGCAACGCCAGAAGGCTTCTGGAATCCGCGCCGGAGCTCTTCCTCGTCCTAGAATAGACCGACCCGGAGGTTTTCCAACGTGAATCGCAGATTGACCGCCCTTTCCGTCCTGCTTGCCCTTTCGGTTTCCCTGGTCTTTTCCCAGCCCCTGAACTTGAAGCTTGGGGTCGCGGCCCCCAAAAACAGCTCCTGGGGCATGAGCCTGGACCGTCTGGCCCTGGAGTGGAGAAAGTTATCCGGGGGCAAAGTGAACCTCACCGTCTACGCCGGGACGCTGGGGGACGACAACTCCATCATCCAGAAGATGCGCTTCGGGCTGGACGCCGGGGTCTTCCCCAGCACCGGGCTCTCCCTGATCTACGAGGACATCCTGGCCCTCTCCATCCCCTCCCTGGTGCGGGACGACGAGGAGCTGAGGGCGGTCCTGAAGGAGCTGGACGGGACCTTCCGTTCGGAGATCGGGAAGAAGGGCTACACCGTGGTGACCTACGCCACCGCGGGCTGGGTATGGCTCTTCTCCAACAAGCCCGTGACCAAGCCCTCGGACATAGCCAACCTCAAGGTGGCCGTGCCGGTGGACGACCGGAAGATGAGCCGCATGCTCCAGGCCGCGGGCGCCGTCCCGGTGCAGTCGGACATGCAGAACCTGGTGGGGCAGATAGCCACGGGCGCCATAGACGCCATGCTCATGTCCCCCTCCTTTGTCCAGGCCCAGTGGTCCTTCTTCAAGTCCTACCTGCCGTATCTCACGGACATGAGGATATCTCCCTTTGTGGGCGCCATGCTTATGAATACGAGGAGCTGGGAACGGGTCCCCCAGGACCTCCGGAAGCCCTTCCTGGAAGCGGCGGACCGCATGGCCGTGGACCTCTCCCGCGAGGCGGACCGGCTGGATGCGGTGGCCAGCAAGGCCATGATGGCGGACGGCCTTACCCTCGTCACCCTGACGGCCGCCGATCGCGCGGCCTGGTACGACGTCTTCGTCTCGAACCGCGAACGCTTCGTTAAAGATCTGTTCTCCAAGGAAATCCTGGACGCCATAGACCGCGCGGTCCGGTCCCGGGGCCGCCCGTGAGCGGCTCCGGCGAGTCCGCGCCCGCCTCCTCGGCCGTCCCAGCCCCGGTGTTCCGGAAGGCGACGACCGCGGTCGCCCTGGTCGTCCTTGCGGCCGCGGTCGTCGTTCCGATCCTCAACTTCTTCCTTCTTCGCGTCTTCCAGTGGGGCATACCCAGCGCGAGCCCCTTCTCCATACAGTGCGTCCTGGTCCTTGCCTTCGCGGGGGCCGCCCTGACATCCCTGGAGGGGGACCACCTCGCCCTGACCAAGACTCCCCACCACGGGATGGAGACGCGGCACAAGATACAGTCCTCCGTCGTGGCCTTAGCCTCGGGAACCGTGGAAGCATCCTTCTTCCTGGGCTCCCTTTCCTTCGCGCTCCTGGGCTTCGACCCCTCGGAGAGAGCGGGCTTCGTGCCCTACTGGATGTTCGCCCTGGCCATGCCCGCCGGTTTCCTTGCCATGCTCCTTATAGACCTGCGAAGGGTAAAGGGCCTCCCCCGGGCCGCCGGCGTCCTGGGCGTCCTGGCGGGGATCTTCTTCGCTTCCGGAAGCCTGGCGAACCTGGCGTCCCTGGCGGGGATTTTCTCCCCCTTCCTGGACGGGGCCGCGGCGGCCGCCGCCGGGTTCCTCCACGCCACCGGCCTCGTGCTTTCCCTGCTCCTGGTGGCCTCCGCCTTCCTGGGAACCCCCCTGTTCGTGGTTCTTGCGGGTCTGGCGGCCGTCCTCTTCATCGGGAACGGCTCCCTCCTGGAGCTGGCGATAACGGAGTCCTACAGCATGCTCCGGAGCCCCCAGATCGCGGCCGTCCCCCTCTTCACCCTGACGGGCTTCCTCCTCACGGGGACGAAATCCGGGGAACGCCTAGTGTCCCTCTTCCGCGCCCTCTTCGGCCGGGTGTCCGGGGGAGCCTCCGTCGCGGCCGTCACGGTCTGCGCCTTCTTCTCCGTGTTCACGGGTTCCAGCGGAGTGGCCATCCTGGCCCTGGGCCCCTTGTTGGCCAAGGTGCTCGTCGACGCCGAGGGCATGTCGGACGACACGTCCAAGGGCCTCCTGACGGCTTCCGGGAGCGTGGGGCTCCTCTTCCCGCCCAGCATGGCCATGATCGTCTACGCCGTGACGGCCCAGTACTCCTACGGCCCGGAAAACCCCCTGGACATCCTGGCGCTCTTTCGGGGCGGCGTATTCCCCGGCGTCCTCTTCCTGGCCGTGACGGCCGGGGCGGGCATCTTCTTTTCCCGGCGGGAACGGAAGGAAGCCCCCAGGCCCCCGACCTCGGGGGAACGTCCCAGGATACGCAAGGCCCTCCTGGCCGCCCTGCCGGAATCCTTCCTTCCCTTCGGGATCGCCCTCCTTTTCTTCAGCGGAACGGCGTCCCTCATGGAGATCGGGGCCCTCTCCATTCTCTACACGGCGGCCTACGGCTTCCTGCGCAAGGAATTCACCTTCAAGTCCTTCGCCGTTACAGCAGCCAAGTCCTTCCCCGTCATAGGCGGGACGCTGATTTTGCTAGCCGCGGCCCGGGCCTTCTCCTACTACCTCGTGGATTCCGGTATCCCGGACATGGCCGCGGCGTTCATCACCTCCCGCATCGCGTCCAAGCTGCTCTTCCTATTCCTTCTCAACCTGCTTCTCTTGGCAGCGGGCTGCCTCATGGACGTCTTCTCCGCCATCCTGGTCCTGGCGCCCCTCATCATCCCCGTGGGCCAGGCTTTCAACATCCACCCGGTGCACCTGGGAGTCATCTTCGTGTCCAACCTGATGGT
Organism: uncultured Treponema sp.; assembly: GCA_964441515.1. Taxonomy (GTDB): domain Bacteria; phylum Spirochaetota; class Spirochaetia; order Treponematales; family UBA12059; genus JAAYUR01. The sequence continues at coordinate 2,502 of CAYTYG010000101.1, read as the reverse complement.
CGGATTCCTCACCCCTCCCATCGGCATGAACCTCTTCCTGGCGAGCTACGCCTTCGACCGCCCCCTGGGGCGGATCTGGCGTGCGGTCTCCCCGTGGTTCTTCCTCCAGCTGGCCGTGGTCGTCCTGATAACCTACGTGCCCGCGCTGAGCCTCCTCTTCGGCGGGTGAGGCCGTGAGTACCGTCATCGTCTACACGGACGGGGCATGCTCCGGGAATCCCGGCCCGGGAGGCTGGGCCTACGTGGCCCTGGAGAACGGGAGCCGGAGGGAGGCCTCCGGGGGCGAGAGGCTCACCACGAACAACCGCATGGAGCTGATCGCCGTGATAGAAGCCCTCCGGAGCCTGCCCCCCGGGCGCGCCGTGGAGGTCCGCACGGATTCCCAGTACGTGAAGAACGGGATCACGGCCTGGATCGCCTCCTGGAAACGAAACGGCTGGAGGACCAGCTCCAAGTCTCCCGTGAAAAACCGGGAGCTCTGGGAGGAGCTGGACAGGCTTTCCTCCGCGCGCCGGCCGCGCTACGTCTGGGTGGAGGGCCACGCGGGCGAGGAGTTCAACGAACGCTGCGACGAACTGGCCCGTGCGGAGATAGCCCGGTTCCGCGCCTGAAGGAGTTCTATTTCCGTTCCTTCTTCTCCGCACCTGGACGAGTTCTGTCCCCATTCTCTCGTTCGAGATCGCCGGAACGAGCTCTGTCCCCGTTTCCCAGCTCTGTCCCCGTTTCTATCCGTTTCCTTCCGGAAGCCGTCTACCTGCGCCGGGCCCGCGGGGCCGCCGGCGGTACGGCCGGCTTGGCCAGGGGTCCTTCCCGGAGTGCCCGGGCAACCCCGTCCGGGTCCTCCAGGAGGTAGCGCGCTCCGTATAGGAGAAAGCCGGGGCTCTCCGGCTCCATGGCCCGCAGTATCATGATCTGTCCGACCGCCTCGGAGGCCCTCAGCTCCGGGGCAAGGGAAGGGCTCGCGGCCAGGATGGAGGGCCACACGGGCATGCGCCGTTCCTGCCGCAGCCACCAGCCCAGGAGCAGCGGATAGCTCTGGGCCATGCGCGAAACGGGCCAATAAAGCTGGGGCGCAAAAAAATCCAAGTTCTTCTCCCGGAGCCACGCCCGGGAGTCCGCGAAAATCTCTTCGTACGCGTCCTTCCCGATCGTGCCCGTTGGATGCCCGGGCCGCCAGATCCCGAAGGGGCTGACGCCCACCCGGAGGTCCGGACGTACGATCTTCGCCCTCGCCGCCAGGGCCCGAAGGAAGGCCGTGGCGCTCTCCCGCCGGAAATCCGCCTTACCGGAGCGGGCCCGCGCGCGGGGGCGCGCGGATTTCCACCGGGCGAAGGAAGCGTCGTCCGGGAAGTCCCCGGCGCCGTCCAGGTATTCCGGATAGGGATAGAAGTAATCGTCCACGACCAGCCCGTCCACCGCGTAGTTCCGAAGGAGGTCCTCCGCCACGGAAAGGACGTAGTCCCGGGCCTCGGGCATCCCGGGATCCAGCCAGTAAAAGCCCCGGTCCCCCAGGCTCCGGACCAGCTCCGGCCGAGCCCGTACGGGAGACCCGGGCGCGTAATCCCGCACCGAGGGCGTCCCCGCCCGGAATGGGTTCATCCAGGCGTGGAGTTCCAGGCCCCGGGCGTGGGCTTCCTCCACCCAGAACGCCAAGGGGTCGTACCAGTCCCCGGGCCGCTCCCCCTGCGCGCCCGTTAGGAAGGCGGAAACAGGCTCCCGGGACGAATCGTAGAAGGCGTCCGCCGCGGGACGGACCTGGAGCAGAACGGCGTTCAGGCTAAGGGAAACCGCCAGGTCCAGGAGGCGCAGGGCTTCGGCTTGGGATTCCGGGGCGGACAGTCCAGGACGGCTGGGCCAGTCGATGTTGGACATCGTGGCCACCCAAAGCCCCCGAAACTCCCTTGCCGGCGCTGCCGATGGCCCGTCCGGACCGTCCAGGCGGGAACGAGGAGGGAGCAGGCAGGAGGACAGGGCCGCGGCCGCCAGGAGCGCCGCGGCCCGCAGGGGCCTCACGCCTTTCCGGCGCTGCCCAGAACGTGCTCGTTCTTGTGGGCGTAGAGCTTCTTCAGCTCGTCCCGGGCCGGCCCCAGGTATTTGCGGGGGTCGAACTCGTCGGGCTTCTCGGAGAAAACCTTGCGGATCATGGCGGTCATGGCCAAGCGCCCGTCGGAATCGATGTTGATCTTGCAGACCGCGCTCTTGGCGGCCTTGCGGAGCTGATCCTCCGGGATTCCGACGGAGTCGGAGAGCTTGCCGCCGAATTTCTCGATGATCCTCACGTACTCGATGGGCACCGAGGAGGAGCCGTGCAGTACGATGGGGAACCCGGGAAGGCGCTTCTCGATCTCCTGGAGTATGTCGAACCGCAGGGGAGGCGGGATGAGGATGCCGTCCGGGGTCTTGGTGCACTGCTCGGGCCGGAACTTGGCGCGGCCGTGGCTCGTGCCGATGGAGATGGCCAGGGAGTCCACCTTGGTCTTCTGGACGAAGTCCTGAACCTCG
>CAYTYG010000100.1:0-10135 GCA_964441515.1 uncultured Treponema sp. | reverse complement strand
CACCGGCCCGCAGGTGATCAAGGCGGTGACGGGGGAGGACGTGTCGGCGGAGGACCTGGGGGGGGCCCAGGTCCACTGCGAGAAGAGCGGCGTGGCTCACTTCCGGTTCGCCGACGAGAAGGAGACCATAGCGGGGATCAAGCGGCTTTTGGCCTACCTGCCCCAGAACAACCTGGAGGACCCGCCCCTTGCGGAAGCGGCGGAACCCGGGGGGAATCCCGGGACCCTGGCGGACATCATACCCGACGCGCCGAACAAGCCCTACGACGTCCGCCGGTTGATCGAGGGGATCTTCGACGGGGGGGGGTACCTGGAGGTGCAGGCGGAGTACGCGAGGAACATCGTGACCTGCTTCGCGCGCCTGGGGGGCCGGTCCGTGGGTATCGTGGCCAACCAGCCGGCGGTGATGGCGGGGGTGTTGGACATCAACGCCTCGGACAAGGCGGCCCGGTTCATACGCTTCTGCGACGCCTTCAACATCCCCCTGGTTACCTTCTCGGACACGGCGGGCTACCTTCCGGGGGTGAGCCAGGAGCACGGGGGCGTGATCCGCCACGGGGCGAAGGTTTTGTACGCCTACAGCGAGGCGACGGTGCCCCTGCTTACGGTGATCGTCCGGAAGGCCTACGGGGGTGCGTACATAGCCATGTGCTCCCGGCACCTCGGCGCGGACCAAGTGTTCGCCTGGCCGAGCGCGGAGATCGCGGTGATGGGCCCGGAGGGGGCTGCGAACATCATCTTCAAGAAGGACATCGACGAGGCGTCCGACCCGGCGGCGGTGCGGAAGGAAAAGATCGAGGAGTACAAGAAGTCCTTCGCCAACCCGTACAAGGCCGCGGTCCGGGGCTACGTGGACGACGTGATCGCCCCCGCGGAGACGCGCTCGCGGCTCATCGCGGCCCTGGGGATGCTGGCGGGCAAGCGGACCGGCCGGCCGTCGCGCAAGCACGGGAACTTCCCGGCATAGGGGCGGGAACATGGAACGAATAGGCATCTACGAGTGGACGGTGGTGCTCCTGGGGATGGGCACGGTCTTCATCGCCCTGATAGGGCTGTCGCTGGTTCTGTATGTATTCTCCCTCGCGGCGAAGCTCGGAAAGGGCGGGGCCGGGAAGGCCCGGTCCGGCTCTTCCCCGGAAGCCCCTTCTCCGAAGCCGGCCGTTCCCGCGTCCGCCGGAGTCCCGCCGGAGCTGGTCGCCGTCATCACGGCGGCGGTGGCCGCCGCCAGCGGGCGTCCCGCGTCCGCCCTGCGCATCTCCGGGATTCGTCCCTCGGAGCCCGGGGTATCCGGGCTGAACACCCCCGTCTGGGGCTACGCGGACCGGCTGTCGGCCGGCCGCCGCGGATAGAACCTCAAGGAGTACGAGAATGAAGAACTATAAGATCTACGTAAACGGACAGGCCTTCGACGTGAGCGTCGAGGAAACCGGCGGCGCGGCCGCCCCCGCGGCCGCCCCGACGGCGCACGCGGCACCCGCCGCTCCCGCGGCGGCTCCCGCCCCGGCCCCCGCCGCCGCGGGCTCCGTGAAGGCCCCCATGCCGGGTACGGTGCTCAACGTGAAGGTGGCGGCGGGCCAGGCGGTTAAGAAGGGGCAGGTCCTGCTGATCCTGGAAGCCATGAAGATGGAGAACGAGATCAGCGCCCCCTCGGACGGGAGCGTGTCCGCCGTCCGCGTGCAGGCCGGTCAGTCCGTGAACACGGGGGACCCCCTGGTGGACCTGGCCTAGCGCCGGCAAGGACACACCGATGTTGGATAGCATTGTCGAGTTCCTGCAAAGCACGGGATTCGCGGCGGTGGGGTGGAAGGACCTCCTGATGATCGCGGTCTCCTGCGTCCTTTTGTACCTGGGGATCGTGAGGAAGTTCGAGCCCCTCCTGCTGGTGCCCATAGCCTTCGGGATGCTCCTGGCGAACATCCCCCTGGGGGGCATCATGGAGGGCGGCAAGGACGGCCAGCCGGGCGGGCTTCTGTATTACCTGTATTACGGCATCAAGTTCGGGATCTACCCGCCCCTCATCTTCATGGGCGTGGGGGCCATGACGGACTTCGGACCCCTGATAGCGAACCCCCAGAGCCTCCTGTTGGGAGCCGCCGCCCAGCTGGGCATCTTCGTGGCCTTCCTCCTGGCGCGCCTGTTGGGCTTCGACCTCCAGGGGGCCGGTTCCATCGGGATCATCGGGGGGGCGGACGGCCCCACGGCCATCTTCCTTACCTCCAAGCTCAAACCCGATCTCCTGCCGGCCATCGCCATAGCGGCGTACTCCTACATGGCCCTGGTGCCCATCATCCAGCCCCCCATCATGAAGCTTCTCACCACGAAGAAGGAGCGCTCGGTCGTCATGGGCCAGCTCCGGGAGGTCGGCAAGGCCGAGAAGATTCTGTTCCCCATCGTCGTGACGATCCTCTGCGGGCTCCTGCTGCCCGCGGCCGTCCCCCTGCTGGGCGCCCTCATGCTGGGCAACCTCTTCCGGGAGTGCGGGGTGACGGAGCGGCTCAACCAGACGGCCCAGAACGCCCTGATCAACATCCTGACGATCTTCCTGGGCACCGCCGTGGGGGCCACCGCCAGCGCCGACCGGTTCCTGACCGTCCAGACCCTGTCCATCGTCGCCCTGGGCCTGTTGGCCTTCTCCTTCGGCACCGCGGGCGGCGTGTTGTTGGGCAAGCTCATGTACGTCCTGTCGGGCGGCAAGATCAATCCCCTGATCGGCAGCGCCGGGGTGTCCGCGGTTCCCATGGCCGCACGGGTCAGCCAGGTGGTGGGGCAGAAGGAAAATCCCTCCAACTTCCTCCTCATGCACGCCATGGGCCCGAACGTGGCCGGCGTCATAGGCTCCGCCATCGCCGCGGGCGTTCTCCTTTCCATGCTGGGGCCGTAACCGGGGATACCCGTCCTTCGGTTTACGAGCGCGCCCGCGGCAAGAGCGGGCGCGCTTTTTTCCCCTGGCGTGAGCTCCGGATGTTCCTCCGGCGAAGACCGACGACGGAGCCCTTCGCCTTGCCTCGGCTTCCGCGCCATGCTACTATACCGCCATGGAAATAACGGAAAGGCCGGTACTTGCGCCATCTCTCCTCTCGGCCGATTTTACGGATATACGGCACGCCGTGAAAACCTGCGAGCTCCACGGAGCTCCCTGGCTGCACTTGGATATCATGGACGGGAGTTTCGTCCCGAACCTCACTTTCGGCCCCAAGATGGCGGCGGATATCCGGAAGCGGACCCGGCTCTTCCTGGACGCCCACCTCATGACCGTGGAGCCCGAACGCCTGGCGCCGGCTTTCCTGGCCGCCGGCGCGGACGCCGTCACCTTCCATCTGGAGGCCTGCGTCCATACCCACAGGCTTCTTTCGCAGATACGGGAGGCCGGGCGTTTCGCCGGAATTTCCATCGTGCCCTCCACCCCGGTATCCGCCCTGGAGGCCGTGCTTCCTTTCGTGGACCTGGTCCTGGTCATGACGGTGAACCCGGGATTCGGAGGCCAGCGTCTTATACCCGAATGCCTCGAGAAGGTGGAGGAGCTCCGCTTGATCCGGGAACGGAAGGGTTACGAGTACCGGCTCTCCGTGGACGGCGGGGTGAACGAGGATACCCTCCCGGCCGTCGCAAGGGCTGGTGCGGACATACTCGTGATGGGAAGCGCTTTTTTCGAGGCTCCGGATCCAGGGAAGCTAGCGGCGGCGGTATCCGCCGCGTATTCAGGGCTGAGCGGGAAAAGCCGATAATCCAATCGGAGGAAGCCCCATGCGTCGATTCAAGATAGTACTGTCGATCCTGACGGCCCTTTCGATGGGTATTGCCGCGTACGGCCAGGCTGCCGGGGAGACTAGGATCACGAAAGGCATAGGGCTTTTCGGGGAAGGTAGATATTCGGATGCCCTGGAGATCTTCAACGGCGTCCTGGCCGACCCCGGGGCCTCGAACCAACGGGCGGACGCGATGTACTGGTCTTCCGTAAGTTATATGGCCCTCGGGGATAACGGGAACGCGCAGCGCTCCCTGGACGCCTTCCTCAAGGAGTATCCGCGAAACGCTTTCTACCCCGACGCCCTTTACCAAAGGGGGCGGATCTCCTATGTGACGGGGGACTATGAGGAGGGAATACGTCTGTTCGGATCCTTCCTGGACAAGTACCCCGACCATTCGTTCTATTCCTCCGCCCTGTTCTGGACGGGGGAATGCCTCTTTTCCCTGGGCAGGCTTTCCGAGGCGGAATCCATATTCCGTACGATACTCAAGGACCATGCGGGCAGCGTGAAGTACGAGGCCGCGGGATACAAGATCGCCCTTATCCGATACAAGTACCGGGAGAACGAGCTCCTGACCCTCCTGAAATGGAGCCATGAGGAATCTCTCCGGGTGATCGAGGAATTCCAGAGACGGGAGAAAGCCTACGAGCAGGCCCTCTCGGTCTATCAGCGCAGGCTCTCGGAAGCCGGGGTGCAGGTTCCGGAATCCGCGGGCGAGGATTCGGATGAAAGCATGTCGGCGAGGATAGCGGCCCTGAACGCCCGGGTGGAAGAGTTGACCCGAGCGCTCGAGGCCGGAGTAGGCTCTCCTTCGAAGGGGACGGAAAGCCTCTTGACCCTGAAAAAGGAAGCCCTGGACCTGATGGAGTCCTACGTGGACTGGCTGGCCCGGAACGCGGAAAAGGAGGTGCGGCCATGAACGGAAGAATGCGGGCTGTCTTCGCCGCGGTCCTTATTCTGGCGGCTTCCGGTATCGAGGCCCTCGAGCTGAGGGACGGAAGGATACTGCTCACGATCGACGAGAAGACCGCGAGGTTCACGCTCCACTATCTGTCCGATGCCGCTCGCAACCGGTACGTCGCCCTCCTATACGAGCAGGAGCCCCGCACGAGCTTTCCGACGCTGTCCTGGAACGGTAAAAGCTATCGCCTCGGCGAAAGCCCGGATTTCCGGTTCACGGTACGGAGGGAGGACGAGAACGCCGTGATCGAATACCGGTCTTCCTTCGCGAGCGTTCGGCAGGTGTTCCGTCCCGTTCGCTCGGCTCCTTCTTCGGAAACCGACGGCGTGCTGATCGAGTATGCCATCGAGAACCTCTCGGGTTCCACCGCCCGCGCCGGGCTGCGGCTGGTCTGGGATACTTACCTGGGGGAGAAGGGGAAGAGGCATTTCGAGATCGACGGATTGGGAGTGGTGAGCGGGGAGCTTTCCCTCGCCGGGGCATCCGTTCCGAGGAGCGCGATCTCGCCGGGGGAGGGAGCACTGGGGCTGCAGATGCAGTTTGCCGGGGAGGGCGTTTCCCGGCCCGACAGGTTCCTGGTCGCGAACTGGAAAAGGATAAACGACTCCGGTTGGTCCTTCGAGGTCACGCCGGGTCGGAGCTTCACGCTCCTTCCGTATTCCATCGACGATTCCGCGGCGGCCGTGTATTACGAGCCCGCGGAGCTTCGGGACGGGACCGTGCGGACTATCCGGGCGGTCCTGGGAAATCGTTCGGATTCCGGATACGCGGTACTACCCGCCGGAGGCGGGGATTCCGTGGCCATCGTGATCCTGCCCCCGACCGGCGGCTCGTCGGCGCCCGGCGCAGCCTCGGACCCCTTCGTAACCGCGCGGACGGATATCGCCGCCCTGCGGGAGATAATCCAGAGGATAGACGGGATTCTCGCGTCCGGGAAGGACCCGTCCCCGGAACAGCTGGAGGAGCTTCGCTCCCTGCTGGCGCTTATACGGAACCGAAGAAAGGGCTTGTGACGGCCCATGGCATCCGATCCCCTGCGGAAAGCCCATAGGGACTTCCTGGACGGCCGTTACGCGCGCGTAATCTCCCTTCTGGAACCCCTCTCCCTTACCTACAGGGATTCCCATCTTTACTATTACCTGATCGGATCGAGCTGCCTCTTCACGGGGGACATAGGCGGCGCCTCCACGTATCTACGGAGGGCGGAACAGCTCAATTTCCGCCACGGGGAAACCCTGGCCGCCCTGGCCGCCGTGCATGTCCGTCGGGGGGAAACGGACAAGGCCGTTCAGCTCTACTTCGACATCCTGGAGCGCGAACCGGATAATCGTTTTGTGAAAAAAGCCCTCGCTTTCCTGCGTTCCAACTCGGCTCCGGACAGGATAGCGGAACTGGTGGAAAAGGGAACGATAGCCGTACTGTACCCGATGCCGAAAACCGCCCTGCGGCGGATCGGCCGCGTCGTGCTCGCAGCGGCCGTCCTGGGTGCGATGGCGTTGGCCGTCCTTAACCTCGGTCCCCGGGCGATTCGAACGGCCAGGGAAGCTGTACCCGCGCGAAGCGGCGTGGAGTTGATGGGGCTTTCGGACGCGGAGAGGAAAAACCCCGTATCCGTATCCGGGGAATTCGAGTATGTGCTCACGGAAAAGGAAGCCCTTGCTTCCTTTGAGCGCGTAAAGGATCTGTTCCGGGCATGGAACGACGAGGCGGCCCTTGTGGAGATCAACCGTCTCCAGTTGTCCAACGCTTCCCCGGCTTTTAAAAACAAGGCCCAATCCCTCAAGGCTTTTCTTCGCGATCCGGATTTTTCGAACGTGAAGGAACAGTACGATTTCTCCATGGTCAGCCGGGAGCCCCGGCTTTTCGACGGGGTGGCCGTCGTCTGGAAGGGTTCGGCCGCGAACATAGAGGCCGGAGAATCCGGTACCTCCTTCGATTTTCTCGTGGGCTATCAGGAAAGGAAGAGGCTTGAGGGAATCGTGACCGTACGGCTGGGATTCGCGATGAGGATAGAACCGGGCGCTCCGCTGGAGATACTCGGCCGCATACGACCCGCCGGAAAGGGGTTTGAAATCGAGGGACTCGCCTTGCATGAGCTCCGGGGGGAGGGACCTTGAGGGCCGTCGTGCAGAGGGTGGAGGACGCAAGCGTCCGGGTGGAGGGAAGGGCCGTCGGGGCCATCGAAACGGGGCTTCTGGTATACCTGGGGGTCGGAAAGGACGATATCGAGGAAGACGCACGATGGCTTTCGGAAAAGATATCCACCCTCCGGATATTTCCGGATTCCGAATACCGGATGAATCTTTCCGTGCAGGATACGAAAGGGAGCGTCCTTGTTGTGTCGCAGTTTACCCTGTACGCGGATGCACGAAAGGGGAGAAGGCCCAGCTATGACGCGGCGGCATCGCCGCAGGAGGCGAAGGCCTTGTACGAGTTTTTCGTGGACTGCCTACGGAAGACAGGATTGCGGGTAGAGACCGGGGAGTTCCAAGCTGTCATGGATGTCGGGTACGTGAACAAGGGGCCGGTCACGCTGCTGCTGGATTCCCGCAAGACATTCTAGGTAGTATGGAAAATACTACAAGTTGGGTTTCCCCAATTCTAGATAGTATGTTTTTTTGAAAATACACACCGCTTACCGAGAAAACAGGTTTTACAATCAGGCCGCGATCCGCAGTATTCCTTGGCATGACGAACGATCAATGCGTGAAATTCCATTAAGAGGGGGATTTCCGACGGGAGTTCCGCCTCAAGCAGGGATCGAAGAGAGTCGTAGTCCAGGCCGGGACTCGCAAGTCCGAGGCGCTCGACGATCCTGCGCGTATAAGCGTCCAGGACGAAGCTCGCCTGCCCGAAAGCGTACAGAAGGATGGAATCCGCGGTTTCCGGCCCTATGCCCCAGACGGAAAGAACCTCCCCTCTGTCCGGTTTTCGGAACGGCAGACCGTCCTGCCTTAAGGCCGCAAGGAAGGCGGCAAGCTTATGGAGCTTGACTGCCTTGACGTTGTGGTATCCCGCGGTCCGTATGATACGGGACAACGAATCCTTCGGGGCGGAAAGAAGGGCTTCCGGGTTGTCGTATCCCGAGGAAAGCAAAGAAAGAACCGCTTTTTCCGCGTTGATCCAGGTCGTATTCTGGGTCAGAACCGCTCCCACGGAGATTTCGAAGATTCCTTCCTCGCCCGGGCTATCGTAGCGGCCGGGTAGATATCCGCGGCTGTCCCGGCCTTCCCGACCGGCGAGGGAAATGCGCGGCCACCAGCCTTGGGGACCGTATTTTCTAAGCAGGGAATCGTAAAGCCCGAGGAGCGTCACAAAAAACCCTTTCCGGAATAGACGGGGCCCGCCGGATATCCGGCGGGCCCTGCGTCATCCGCCCGGCCTTTCAGGGAAGGGCGATGGGCAACAATTACTTTTTCTTGGTCCCCGGAACCTTTCGGGCCGCGGGCTTGGCTTTGGATGTCGCCGGGTTTTTCATGGAAGCCGCAGCGGCGGGCTTGGTGCTCTTGGCGGCCGGCTTGCCGGAGGATGCCTTGCCCACGGGCGTCTTTTTCCCGGCGTTTTTCTTCGTCCCGGACTTTTCGGCGGCGTCCTCGATTACGGCCTGCGCAGCCGCGAGGCGGGCTACCGGCACGCGGAAGGGGCTCGCGGAGACGTAATTCATGCCGGCCCTGTGGAAGAACTTTACGGAAGTCAGATCGCCTCCATGCTCGCCGCAGACGCCGACCTTGAGGTTCGGTCGGGCGGAACGGCCGCGCTCTATGCCCACGCGAACGAGGTGGCCTACGCCTTCCTGGTCCAGGCTCTGGAAAGGATCCGTCCTGAAAATGCCGGCTTTCTTCTCGTCCACATAGTCGGGCAGGAAACGTCCCGCGTCGTCCCGGCTCATGCCCAGGGTCATCTGGGTGAGGTCGTTCGTACCGAAGGAGAAGAACTCGGCGACCCCGGCGACCTGGTCGGCCAGGAGGGCGGCGCGGGGAACCTCGATCATGGTTCCCACCATGTAGGAAAGCTTTACGCCCGAATCCTTGATGATTTTATCCGCCACTTCCCGCGTACGAACCTCCAGGATCTTGAGCTCCTTGGCGTCGATGACGAGCGGGATCATGATCTCGGGAAGGACCTTCACGCCCTTCTTGGTCATGTCGCAGGCGGCCTTGATGATGGCCGTCACCTGCATCTCGAGGATTTCGGGATACGTGATGGTAAGTCGGCAGCCGCGGTGGCCCAGCATGGGATTGGCCTCGTGGAGCTGCTCTACCCGGCGGCGGACGGTCTCGAAGGGAACCCCGACCGCCTTGGCCAGGGCCTTCTGGCCGGCCTCGTCGTGGGGTACGAACTCGTGAAGAGGGGGATCGATGAGGCGAACGGTGACGGGCAGTCCGTTCATGGCCTTGAAGATCCCGCGGAAGTCCTCGGTCTGGAAGGGCAGGAGCTTGCCCAGGGCCTTCCTGCGCGCCTCCACCTCGTCCGCGATGATCATCTCCCGGATGGCAAGGATGCGGGCCTCCGAGTCGAAGAACATGTGCTCCGTACGGCACAGTCCGATGCCCTCCGCCCCGAGCTTTCGCGCATTCTCCGCGTCGTAGGGCGTGTCCGCGTTCGTGCGGACCTTTAGGATGCGAATCTTGTCGACCCACCCCATGAGGGTCTTGTAGGCCTCGGGGGGTTCGGCTTTCACGAGTTTGAGCTCGCCCTTGTAGACGCTTCCGGAAGACCCGTCCAGGGTGATGTAATCGCCCTCCTTGAGGACGACGCTCCCCACGGAAACGGTCTTCTTCTCGTAATTGATATTGAGCTTTTCGCATCCAACGATGCAGCTCTTGCCCCATCCGCGCGCTACGACGGCCGCGTGGCTGGTCTTGCCGCCCGTCGCCGTCAGGATGCCCTGGGCCGCGTGCATGCCGCCCACGTCCTCGGGGCTGGTTTCCTTGCGGACCAGGATGACCTTTTCACCGTCGGCCGCCTGCGCCTCGGCCTTGGCCGCGGAGAAGGCGATCTTCCCGCAGGCCGCCCCGGGGACGGCCGCGATGCCCTCCACGAGAAAAGCGTCCTTGAGGAGCTTGGTCTGGGACTTGTCGATGCCGGGATAGAAGACGCCCTCGATGTCGCTGGTCTTGATCCGGGCGATGGCCTCTTCCTTCGTGATGAGCTTCTCGTTCACCAGATCTACGGCGATCTTGAAGGAGGCGGCGGGGGATCGCTTGCCGGTGCGGCATTGGAGCATGTAGAGCGTGCCTTCCTCGACGGTGAACTCGAGGTCCTGCATGTCCTTGTAGTGCTTTTCCAGGGTCTTGCGCACGTCCAGGAGCTGCTTGTAGGCCTTGGGATCCTTCTTGGCGAAATCGGAGAGCTTGATGGGGGTGCGGATACCGGCCACGACGTCCTCGCCCTGGGCGTTGACGAGGTAATCGCCGTAGAAGGC
>CAYTYG010000099.1:8163-10219 GCA_964441515.1 uncultured Treponema sp. | reverse complement strand
CGATCCCCGGCTGGAGCAGTTGAACGAGGAGCTCCGGAGCCTCCAGGAGCTCATCAGCCGGAACCAGATGACCGTACCGGACATCTCCCAGGACTCGGGGCAGTCCCGGAGCATCGCGGACGTAGCCCAGGAGTTCTCCCGGCTGGCCAACGAGCTGGACATCCAGCAGCGGATCTACAACACCCTCTCGCCCCAGTACGAGGCGGCCAAGCTCAGCCCGGAGTCGGAGCCCATCTTTTCCGTCTTCGAGCTGGCGGAGATACCGGAAGTGAAGACCGGCCCCCGCAGGTCCCGGATGGTCCTGTTGGCTTTCGGCGGCAGCCTTGCCTTCAGCGTAGCCCTAGTCGTCCTCCTGAACCTCCTGGGACAGTGGAGAAAGGAATTCGAGGCCTTCCGGAGCGGCCTCCGGAAGCGTTGAGTCCCGGCCCGGACCTCCTCGCCCAAGGAGCGCGGATGGAAAAAAGCGAAATGGAAGCCCTCCTGGATGACTACTTCTCCCTGCCGCCCCGCTCCGGGGACCCCGAGCTAGCCGCGGTGGATGCCGCCCTTTTCCTGGAGCAGACCTTCGGGATTCGCGTGCCCGAGGAGGCCATATCCCCGGAGCGCCTGGGAAGCCCGGAAGCGGTGCGCAAGGCCGTCCTGGAAGGCGCGGGGATAGAGTAATGTGCGGGATCTGCGGCTTCGTCTCCCGCGCCGGGGAGCCGGACAAGGCCCTCCTGCTCCGGATGATGGGGCGGCTTTCCCACCGGGGGCCGGACGACTCGGGCTTTTTCCGGGACCGAACCGCGGCCCTCGGGCACACTCGTCTTTCCATCATCGACGCCGCGGGCGGGATCCAGCCCCAGGCCAACGAGGACGAGAGCCTCTGGATCGTCTTCAACGGGGAGATCTTCAACTACGTCGAGCTGGCCGCCGAGCTGAAATCCCGGGGCCACGCCTTCCGCACGGCCTCGGACACCGAGGTGGTGATCCACGCCTGGGAGGAGTGGGGCCCGGAGTGCTTCCGCAGGTTCAACGGCCAGTGGGCCCTGGCGCTCTGGGACCGCCGGAGCCAGGAGCTGATCCTCTCCCGGGACCCCGCGGGGATCCTTCCCCTGTACTACGCTTCCTCCGGCGGCCGCTTCCTCTTCGCCTCGGAGATGAAAGCCCTCTTCGCCGATCCCTCCCTCCCGCGGGCCTTCGACCCCGAAGGCCTTGCCGAAACCTTCTCCTTCTGGTGCCCCGTTGCGCCCCGGACTCCCTACCGGGGTATATGGGAGCTCGAGCCGGGCCACTGGGCGCGGATTCGGGAAGGAGGAATGGAAAAGAAAGCCCATTGGCAGGCCCGCTTTCCCCAGGAGGGGCGTGAGGAGTGCCAGGACATCGCGGAGAACGGACGCCGCCTGCGGGAGAGCCTCATAGAGGCCGTCCGGCTCCGGTTCCTGCGGAGCGACGTCCCGGTGGGAGCCTACCTTTCCGGAGGGATAGACTCCTCCGTGACCTCCGCCGTCATCTCGCGCTACACGGACGTCCCCCTGGCCACCTTTTCCCTGCGCTTTTCGGACGCGGAGTTCGACGAGGGCCCCTTCCAGGAGGAGATGGCCCGGAGGCTGGGCACCGAGCACCGGAGCGTGGAAGTCAGCCCTTCCGACATAGCGGAGGTCTTCCCGGAGGTCGTCTACCATGGGGAAAAGCCCGTCCTGCGCTCCGGACCGGCCCCCCTGTACCTCCTTTCCAGGCTCGTGCGCGCCTCGGGATACAAGGTCGTGGTGACGGGGGAGGGCTCCGACGAGGTCCTGGCGGGGTACGACATCTTCCGGGAGGCCCGGGTGCGCATGTTCCTGGCCCGGGATCCCTCCTCGCGCAAGCGTCCCCGGGCCGCGGAGCTCCTCTACCCCTGGATGCTCCGGTCCCCGGGCAAGGCGCCCTCCTTCGCCCGGGCCTTCTTCGGGAAGAACCTGGATCCCTCGGATCCCGCTCTTTCCCACCGCCCGCGCTGGGACTCCACCCAGGCCATCCGGCGAATGCTCTGCCGGGGCTTCCTGGAGGCGATGGGAGCGGCGCGGCCGGAGGAGGA
>CAYTYG010000099.1:0-8153 GCA_964441515.1 uncultured Treponema sp. | reverse complement strand
GCCCGAGGGCTCCGGGGGATGGGACCCCGTGTCCCGGGCCCAGTGGCTGGAGTTCACGACCCTCCTGCCGGGGTACATCCTGTCCTCCCAGGGGGACCGGATGCTGATGGCGAATTCCGTGGAGGGGCGCTTCCCCTTCCTGGACACCGCGGTCATGGACCTGGCGAACTCCATGCCCTCCCGCCACAAGCTCCTGGCTCTGGACGAGAAGCACATCCTCAAGCGGGAGTTCGCCGACCTCGTCCCGGAATCCATACTCCGAAGGCCCAAGCAGCCCTACCGGGCCCCGGATGCCTCCAGCTTCTTCGCCGCAGGCGGGCCGGAGTGGATGCCCGAGGCGGTCTCGGAGAGGGCCCTGCGGGACGCGGGGATCTTCGAGCCCGCGGCCGCGGCGTCGCTCTTCGCCAAGTGCGCGGCGGTGGGGGGGCGGGGGATGAGCAACACGGACAACATGCGGGTGCTGGCCATAGTCTCGACCCAGCTGGCGCACCGGCATTTCATCGAAGGGGACGGATCGGGAGGGCGGGAAAAGAATCCCCCCCGGCCCGTATCGGCCTTCGAACGGATGAAAGGATAGGAAAGGGAGAACGCTATGCAGGACAGCAAGAAATTCGGACCGGAAACCCTCCGGATCGACGCGGAACAGGAGGCGGACCGTATCTGCGGGGCCATCCGCGAATATCTTTCCCGATACCGGAGGAAGGGCGCCGTGGTGGCCCTTTCCGGGGGCATAGATTCCAGCACCGTGGCGGCCCTCTGCGTCCGGGCTCTGGGCAAGGACCGGGTATTCGGCCTTCATATGCCCGAGAAGGAATCCTCCTCGGATACCCTGATGTTGAGCCGGCTCATTCCCAAAACCTACGGTTTCGATTCCGTCCTTGAGGAGATTTCTCCTATCCTGGAAGCCGTGGGTTGCTACCGCCGCCGGGACGAGGCCGTCCGTCTTGTTTACCCCGCCTTCGGCCCCGGATACAAGGCTAAGATCGTGCTGCCGAGCGTCGTCGATAACGACAGCTTCCGCATCTACTCGGTCGTAATCCTGTCGCCCGACGGCAGGGAGGAGAAGGTCAGGCTGACTCCGGAAGCCTACCTCGGCATCGTGGCCGCCACGAACTTCAAGCAGCGGATCCGCAAGATGATGGAGTACCACCACGCCGACCGCCTGAATTACGCGGTGGCGGGCACCCCGAACCGCCTGGAGTACGACCAGGGTTTCTTCGTGAAGCTGGGGGACGGAGCCGCGGACTTTAAGCCCATCGCCCACCTCTACAAGTCCCAGGTCTACCAGATGGCCGCCTTCCTGGACGTTCCCGAGGAGATCCGTTCCCGTCCTCCCACGACGGACACGTATTCCATGCCCCAATCCCAGGAGGAGTTTTACTTCTCCCTGCCCTACGCCCGCATGGACCTCTGCCTCTACGGAAAGAACAACGGCCTGCCCCTGGGGGAGATAGCCGAGGCCTTGGACCTCACGGAGGAGCAGGTCTCCCGGGTATTCCGGGATATAGACCAGAAGCGAAAGACGACCGAGTACCTTCACGCGGGCCCTCGCCTGGCGGGGCCGGTCCCGGAGCTTGGGCATTGATCCGAATGGGGGACGAAGAACCCTCCGGGAAGCGGAGAAAACGGTTGACCCAAAGGGATGATGCCCCCATGTGGACGTAA
The DNA here is from genome assembly GCA_964441515.1 of uncultured Treponema sp. GTDB lineage: Bacteria > Spirochaetota > Spirochaetia > Treponematales > UBA12059 > JAAYUR01. Next base: position 6,488 of record CAYTYG010000099.1, on the reverse strand, counting down.
TTAGGATGTTCCCATGGAAGAGCCAGAACTGGAAAAGCCTTCGCGCTGGAAGCGATATCTCTTTTATATATAAGGAGAAAAGATGGTTATAGATCATATCGGGATAGCCGTAAAATCTATCGACGACGCTCGAAAGATATGGGAGGATGCTTTCGGGTATCGAGCGATGACGGAAATTGTCATAAACTCACGGCAGCAAGTGAAGGTCCAGTTTTTGACGAAGGCGGGCTCCATTTGTATAAAACTGATCGAACCGATCAATGAAGCGTCCCCGGCTTTTTCGGCTGTCAAGCAGAACGGGGGAGGACTGCATCATCTTTGTTTCAAGTGCGATGATCTGGAGGAATCTCTTTCTTTTTTGCAGCAAAAGGGATTGAGAATAATTACGAAGCCGCAGCCCGGCGAAGCCTTCGAAAATGAAAGAATAGCGTTTTTATACGCTAGAATGGGTTTGAATATAGAAGTAATCGATACCGAAAAGAGAGCTCGATTAAAGGAATGAGGTTGAGGCTATTGGGGAAAAAACCTTTCATGGTACCTTCACGCGGGCCCTCACCTGGAGGGGCCGGTCCCGGAGCCGGGGCATGGATCCTCAAGGGGTACGTAGAAGCCGCCGGGAAGCGAAAAAGACTAGGATGTCTGAGACAAAAATGCTATAATCCCACATTCGTTCCCTTGGAGACAGAGGATACATGAGTTCGGACATCTTGGATTTAAGCAATTCCCATATCTACATAGTCGGCCCTCTCAATCTTCAGAACGAATTCCTGTCCTACGTGATCAAAAAGGAAATAAGCGGCCAATGCTCGATATTCGACCGGGAGCTGAATTCCTTTTCCGACAACCAGAACGTTGGCAACGGCGACAACAGCGAGAAAAAGCTGATCCTCATAGACACGGAAGACCAGAGCTTCGAGGAAATCCTGAAGAGCATCACCACGAACGGGAACATCTCCCACGGCCTTATCGCCCTGTTCAACCTGAACGAAAACGCCGGCGTGGAGCGGAAGGCCCTGGCCCGCAATATACGGGGTTTTTTCTACAAGGACGACCACTTCGAGATCTTTCTGAAGGGCATCCGGTCCATCCTGGCCGGGGAGATCTGGGTTTCCCGGGAGATCCTCCTGAAGTGCGTGTTCGAGAGCTTCAACGACCGCCAGAAGGCCATCGAGGAAAAGACGGCCCTGACTTCCCGGGAGATCGAGATCCTCTCCCTGGTGAGCATGGGGTCCACCAACGAGGAAATCGCCAACAAGATGTTCATCAGCACCAATACCGTAAAAACCCATCTTTATAATATTTTCAAGAAAATCAACGTGGAAAACCGCCTCCAGGCCGCGTTATGGGCAGCCGCCAATCTGTAGAAACGCTACCCCGGGCCCTTCTTTTTGCACACCTCCAGGCTGTCCGATAGTAGTAGAAATACTACGGTCGGAAGGCGGTTTCTCATCCCAAGGAGGTTTAGGATGTCCAAAATGTAGCGGTTTCCGCGCCGGGACGCGCCTTTCCGGATTCTTTTCCGCCCGGGGGAGTAGTACTAGGCTAGTACTTACAGGTGATGAGCGCTAATTCCCGTGGCTCGAAGAATTGGCCGAAAAATCATGCTTCGCGATGATTGGATTTTCCGGCCCGTTTGATAGAGTAAGTACCGGAGAAAAAAGTCATGGACAGAAGAAGGCAGGAACGGTATCCGCTGGACGTGCCTATTAGAATTATCCCCTACGACGACGGCATATCCACCGTGTTTGAAGCCTCCAGCCGGGACATATCGTCCAAGGGCGTCTTCATCAAGACCGACAAGATCCGGCTTGAGTCCCGGCAGAAGGTACACCTGGAGCTCACCCTCACGATCGACAAGCTCAAGGAGCTCTTCGGGTATCCCCGGATGGTCACGTTGGAAGTGGACGGGGCGGTGGTCAGAACCCTGCAGGAAGGAATCGTCGTGGAGTTCGAAGATAAATATTCAATCGTGCCTGTGGAGATGGAAGGATGATTAGAAATTTGGTGCCGGGAAACCATGCCTGCGGGGGGGCAGGGAAGGCGGTAATGGTATGAAGAAGGCAATAAGACTACCAAAAACGAGAATACTGTCGGAGCTTGTCTCCTCGGCCGGGAACAACGTTTTTTCCCCGGACGAGTTCAAAGCCCTCGTGAAGTACGAGCGGAAGCGGTCCGACCGGAACGGAAGCGTCTTCTCCATAACCGTTTTCAACTCCCAGGACAGCGCAAAGACGGGCCAGAGGGCCATCGTGCAGAAGATTTCCCAGTTCTCCCGGTCCATAGATTGCGTCGGGATGGGCGAACCGGGACAGGTGGCGGTTCTGCTGCCGGACACGGTCAAGCAGGGGGCGGATTCCTTCGGGAAGAAGGTCCTGGGCGAGCTGGCGAAGATCAAGGCGGACCGGATCTCCTACGACATCTATACCTACCCGGAAAACTGGTTTTCCGCGGAAATGGACCTGGAGCCCCGGGGCGCCGAGAGCGGGAAGGGGCCGGCCGTTCTCAAGGACAGCGTGGAATATCTCTTCGTGGACAAGATACCGGTGTGGAAGAGGGCGCTGGACATCCTCGGGGCCTCGGCCCTGCTGTTCCTGACCTCCCCGATCTTCCTCTTTCTGTCCCTCTACATCAAGATCGTCTCGCCGGGACCCGTGTTCTTCCACCAGACCCGGATCGGCTACAAGGGAGTCCCTTTCCGGTTCTGGAAGTTTCGGACCATGAAGTGCGGTAACCACCAGGGATTCCACGGCAAGCACGCCCAGAGCTTTATCCAAAGCGGCGACATCCCGATGGAGAAGCTGGACGATTACGATCCCCGCATCATCCTGGGGGGAAGGATCATCCGGAAGAGCTGCATGGACGAGCTTCCCCAGATTTGGAATATCCTGAAGGGCGAGATGAGCCTGGTGGGACCCCGTCCCTGCATCCCCTACGAGGCCAAGGAATACCTGCGCTGGCATACCCGCCGGTTCGACGTGCTTCCCGGGCTTTCCGGCCTCTGGCAGGTGAGCGGGAAGAACAAGCTCACGTTCAAGCAGATGATACGGCTGGACATCGAATATTGCAGGAACATCTCCCTCTGGGGCGACCTGGCCATCATATTCCGTACCCCCGTAGCGATCCTCAAGATGGTCTGGGAGGCTTCCGTCGCAAAGGTAAAGGAGAAGGTACGCCAGGTTCCCTTGCCGGACGCCGGAGCGGGCATTCGGGAGGCCGGGGCCATCGAGACCCTCGGAAAGGCCCTTTCGGGGACGGGCGGCGTATCCCCCGGGTCCAATACCTGAACACCGCCGCGGATTACGGGGAACCCGTACCGTCGGCGGGGTCCTAAGACCAGCCGTCCCGCTCGGCGGTCACCACGGCTGTCGCGTATGCGTCGCAGTGGGAAATGCTTAGGTGGAGGCGTTCCGCGCCGGCTGCGTCGGCCGCTGCCCGGGCTCTGCCCTCCAGGACCAGGCGGGGGCGCCCGGCCTCGTCCCGGTCCACGACGATATCCTTCCAGGGGAGGGGCCCGTCGGACATTCCTAGGGCCTTGAAGGCCGCTTCCTTGGCGGCCAGTCGCGCGGCGTAGTGGAGATGGGGCTTCGCCTTTCGGGCGCAGTACTCGATCTCCCGGGGGGCGAACCAGCGGCTAAGGAAACGCTCGCCGTACCGTTCCGCCAGGGAGCGTACGCGTTCGGTATCCACGATGTCCGTTCCCGTTCCGACTATCACGATCCCCCCCCGGGCGGTCGGTATGCAAACCGGATGCGCCGCGCTATTATAGTACGGTCAGAGCAATTTGCAGGAGGGTCCCATTGAAAAAGTACGTCCTGGCGGCGGCCATGGTGTCCGTCGCACTATTCTGCATATTCCCGCAGCCCAGGACACCCGCCGCCCCGGCTCCCGGCGCGGCTTCCGGCCAGACCGTGACGACGCGCAGCTGGTCGGAACTGGTTGAGGAGCGCCTCCAGCTCGCCATATCCAGCATCGAATATCCCGTCACTCCCGGGGACATCTACCAGCTCACCTACCGGGAGTCCGCGGGCACCATCGTGACCCGGCAGTTCCAGGTGGACGGCTTCTCGCTCCTGGACCTGGGGGTGTTCGGCAAGATCAACGCCTCGAACATGTCCTTCTACCAGCTGAAGAGGAACGTCGAGGAGCTTATCAGCCGGAATTATACCTATTCCACGCCCAACCTCTCCATCCAGTCCCCGGGCGTCTTCCGGGTGGCCGTGAGGGAGGGGACTTCCCGGATCCAGTACGTGACGGCCTGGGGACTCTCGCGCCTGAGCGAGGTGGTGTCCCAGGTGAACATGCCGAACTCCTCCATACGGGACATCGAGCGGGTCTCCCGGGACGGGATGTCGGAACGCTTCGACCTTCTCAAGGTCCGCTCCACACCGGGCGCGAAGGATCCCTACGTCCGCCCCGGGGACACCGTCATCCTGCACCAGGCGGAGCGCACCGTGGAGCTGAGGGGGGAGGTGGAGCAGCCCGGCCGCTACGAGCTCGTCGGCTCCGAGACCCTCAAGGACCTGGTTGAGGTCTTCGGAGAGGGATTCACCAAGAAGGCCGACCTGGAACGGCTGCGCATCATCCGCTCCTCCTCGGCGGGGGGGCGCGTAGATTATGTCTCCTACCCGAAGAGCCTGGAGCCGGGTTTCCAGCTCAACGACGGGGACACCGTGATCGTGGAGAGCCTGACGGCCAAGCAGTCCCTGGTCTGGTTCGAGGGGGCCGTCACCACGCCGATCCAGGAGAACGACGTGGTTCCCTCCGCGGGGATAGAACGGCCCGATACGGCGGCGGACCCGACCGAGGAGCACGGCCGCTTCTCCCACCCGATCGGCGAGGGCAAAAAGCTCTCCACGGCCCTATTGGAAGTCCGCCTTTCCATACTTCCCTCGGCGGACCTCTCCGCAGCGCTCCTGCGAAAGCCCGGCTCCGGGTACACGGTCGTGGACCTTAGGCCCCTCCTGACCGGCTCGGACTTTTCGAGGGACGTCGTGCTGACGCCGAACACCGTCGTCTTCATCCCGGCCCGCCGGGCCGTGGTTTCGGTGTCCGGCGCCGTGTTCGAGCCGGGTTTCACCCCCTACTTCCCCGGCGCCCCGGCGGAGTACTACATCAGCGTGCGGGGCGGGTTCAACCCGGAGCAGAGCAAGGCCGGCGCCTTCATCGTCTACGACCAGTACGGGCAGAAGCGGAGAAAGAGCGACCCGGTACAGCCCGGGGACAGCATCTTCGTGCGGAGCAACGCCCTGGGCTACAACCTGGAGCGCCGCCTGCCCATCTGGATCTCCACGATCTCCCTGGCGGTCACCACGGTTTCGGTGATCCTGCAGCTGCAGCAGAACGACTGAGAATCCCGCCCCCTCCCGGCATAGGAGGGGGCATTCCTATCGGGGAGCGCGAGCGCGGCGCAGGACCCCGGGCCTCAGTCTCCCCGTAGCCATCCGGGGAATCCCGCAGCCAGGAATCCGGCCGCCCTTTGGCGTCCCGGCGCGTTCAGGTGGCCCCCGTCGTCCGTGTATTCCGGGCGGAGGGTGTAGTATTCTTCCGGGCCCAAGGATCGAACCGCCGCCCGGCCTGCTTCATCGGAAGCCTCGATCAAGGCCAGGTCGAAGAGGGGAGCCTTGCCGCCGTACTCCGCGCGGATCAGCCGGTTGTAGGCCTCCCGGTTCGTGTTGTCCGCGTTGGCGCCGGTTTTCCTTCCTATCAGGCGCTTGACAGCGGCCTTGATCCCATTTTCCGGGGTGGTCAAGGGCGCCGTGAAATGCACCAGTACCAGGTCCGGGAATTCCGCTTTCAGGCGGGACATGGTCTTTTTGTACTCCTCGAACAGGGCGTTCACGTCCCTGTCCGCGTAGATGTCCACGTAGCAGAACTTGAAGAAGGCCACGTCCACGGACCTGCCCAGGCCCCCGCGCAGGAGAGACTCGAAGTCCCGGATCTTGCTGAGGGGGTCCATGTTCCGGCCCACCGGGGAGTGGTAGAATCCCGGGCCCTGTATATCCTCCGCGCGCCGGGCTTCCACGAAGCGCAGGGATCCGGGTTTCCCCGATCCGCCCAGGTCCTTCAATCCGTCTATCAGGTTCCAGCCCACGGAATGGTGCCCGAAGAACACCCTCGACCCGGCTAAGGTCGCCAGTCCCTTCTCTATCTCAGCCTCGGATACTTTTTCCATCACGGTTTTCTCCTTGTCCTTCGCGCCGGCGCAGGAAGACAACAGGGCTACGGCCAGCGCCGCCGCCAGAAATCGGGTAGCTTTCATTCGGATGCCATCCTCCTGAGTTCGGACTTTACGACCTTGCCGTTGGAATTGAGGGGCAGGGCCTTGATGATTCGTACGACCTTGGGGATCATATGCTTACCTAAAAGGCCGCGGCAGCGCTCAATGACGGACTGGGGCGACACTACGGCGCCGGGGCGGACGGTGATGAAGACGTGGATGGCCTCCCCGGCCTCGACGTCGGGGACGCCCACGGCCGCGGCCGACACGA
>CAYTYG010000098.1:0-10228 GCA_964441515.1 uncultured Treponema sp. | reverse complement strand
TCCGAATAAGGAACGCAGTTTCAGCGCCTGGGCCACCTCGCCCTCGACGCGGAGTTTTCCTCTAAGGTACGCCGTCTCAATCTTCGCCGTCCCCAGGAGCACGGCGGCCCAGGTGGAGCTGGACGCCCGTATCGTAAATAGCTTCGGCCCGGAAACGGGGGTTTCCCGTATACGCACCTGTCGGTTCCGAATCGATACGGAATAGGACGCCTCGGAAGCGGATCCGGGATCCAGGATCACGCCTATCTCGGCATCGAAGTCCCCGGCGGCCTCGGGCCGGAAGCGGGACCCCAGATCCAGGGTCAGCTCCCGAGCCCGGGAACCGGAAGCCCGGCCCTCGGCCTCGCCCCCCAGGGACCGGAAGAAGCAATTCTTGGCCCTCCGCTCCCGGCGGCGGCGCCGAAGAGCATAGAGCCCCGGCAGGGGACTGTCCAGCTCACCCACCCACACGGCCCGGCCCTCCCGGTCCGACTTGGAAACCGCCAGGTCCACGGCCAAGAGGTGCCTCGCCTCCTCCCCCGAAGGCCGGGGCTCCTCCGTTCCCCGTATCGCGGCCACGAAATTGCGGGTGGACCCCTCGAAGCCCGAGGCCCAGTCGGACTCGGCCTCGTAGTGCGTCCAGCGCCCGCCGGAATAAAGGCTCACCGCCGGCCCCCCGCAGATCTCCGCGGTGCACCGGTTGACCCTCAGGAGGCCCCGGGAGCCGGACACGTCGATCCACTCGTCGTTCGCGTAGTACCGGGACGGCACCTCCAGGTCCGCCCCGTAGTGGAACTCGCACTGGCCGTAGCGCTTATTCCCCGCGTGTTTCCACTGCACCACCGCCGGAGAGTCCACGATCCCGTCCACCTCGTCGATCCAGGCCTGTACTTTCTCGATGGGTCCCAGGAGTGTCCAGGCCGTGGCGTACATGTGGTGGCCGTGGTCGAAGGTGTTCATGCCCCGGCCCCGGCTCCGCTCCTCGAGCCTCCAGGCCCAGGCCGTGTCCGGCACGGCCCATCCGCCGGAGCCCCCGGAGATCATCTTAATCCGCACCGTCATGGGATCCCCGATGGCGCCCTCTTCGATAAGACGCCGGGCCAGGAGTATCGGTGGATAGTGGGCGTAATTCTCGGCCACTTTCAGGACGCGCCCCGCCTCCCGGGCCGCCCGTATCATGCGGTCCGCGGATCCCAGGCTCGTGGTCAGGGGCTTCTGGACCGAGACGTGCTTGCCCGCGGCCAGGGCGCGCACGGCCAGATCCTCATGGAGCGCCTGGGGGGTCAGAATCTCCACCGCGGTTATCCCGGGGTCCGCCAGGATATCCTCGAAGGCGGCCGCCCGGGTTCCCCACTCCTTGGCCCGCCGAGCCGCGAGGTCCGCGTCGGCGTCGCAGGCCGCGGCCAGGACGGCGCCCTCCCCCGCTGATCCCCGGATATAGGCTCCGGCATGAAGGCCGGAGATTCGGCCGCACCCCACGACGGCAACCCGTACTTCCTCCATGGCAGGCTCCTTCCCTACAGCCCCAGGTCGTGCTTCTCTCGCTGGACCCGTTCGCACCAGGAGCCCACGTTCCAGTCCCCGTAGGCCCCGAGCCCGCCCCGCTCGTCGGGGCCGGAATAGACGGGTATCCGCACAAGGGAGAGACCGGGGTGGGCATGCGCCTCCTCGAGGACCGCCTCGAGCTCCGTCCGGGAGCCTCCGCCCTCGAAGCCTCGGACGCCACGGAAGGCCCGGGCCATCCCTGGGTAGTCCACATCGACGGCGTCGTCCGTCCGAAACTCGAACCCGTACTGGGCCGTCTGGAGGGAACTTATTGCGGCCATTCGGCGGTTGTCGAACACCGCGATCATGCCCCGAAGCCCGTAGGCCGCGGCGTCCAGGAGCACCTGGGGGCACATCAGGAAGCTTCCGTCCCCGGTAAAGGCAATGGGGTACCGGGGCTCCCGGACGAAGGCCGACGCCAAAACAGCCGAGGCGGCGAATCCCATATAGGAGGCTCCCGTGTCCGTGAAGGTCCATCCGGTTTCGTCGTCCTCCACGATCTGGAACCCGTTGGCCTGCACGTCCCCGGCGTCGAAGAACTTCGCGGCCCCGACCCTCCGGGCGAAGGCGGCCACGACGCCCACGGCCGCGGGCTGGGTCAGCACCGGCCGGCCCAGCTTGGGGTCCTCGAGCGGTGGAACGGACAGGCGGTCGGCCAGGAATGCGTCCCACTCGGCCCTGCGGGCGCGGCACTCCTCGAACCAGGGCGTGGTAGAGGCTCCCTTGTCGACCCCCGCGGCGCGGAGGGCTTCCACCAGCCGCTCCAGGACGGCCCGGGCGTCCCCCACCAGGGGCAGGGAACCGTTGTAGTGGGAAGCGTCCGCGCCGTCCGTGTTGATCGCGATCACGGACCGGGCGGACTTCCAGGCCGTCCCCGAGGAGTCCCACTGGCAGACCGCCCGGGCGCCTATCGTTACCGCCATATCCGCGGCGGCCATCGCCGCGTTCCCGCAGGAGGACCCCTTGGAGCCTCCCACGGTCATGTTCCGGGGATGAGTACCGGGAAGTATCCCGACCGCCGAAGGTCCATGCACGTAGGCCGCGTCGCAGCGCCGGAGAAACTCGTCCAGCAAGGCGGACGGAAGCTCCCGAGCCCCGTTCCCGGCCTTCACCACGATCCGGGAAGCCGCCACGATACGGCGGACGGCCTCGGCGTAGGGCGCGTCCTCCGCGGGGGCGAGGCGGGGGAAGGAGGGGGCGTCCGGAAGCTCCGCAAGGTTAAAATTCCGCATCACCTCCCCTTGAACGTTCATGGGAAAAAGGAAGTAGAAGGGGCGCGGTCGGATTGTGCCGAATACCACAGCCCCTCCCCGCTTGAGGGCGGCGGGCAGGGCCCAAGCCTCTTGGAGGCTGTAGCCCTCTCCCATGGCCTGGACCAGGCGGAGGAAGGAGGCCTGCCTCGGCTCGGGCACCTGCTGCATGTTGTAGCCCTCGTCGTGGGTCGTCTCGTCCCCAAACAAATAATAAAGTCCCAAGGAATTGGATGCCGGCACCAGGGAGGCGGCCAGGGCTTGGAGGGCGCCGGGTCCTATGGAGGTGAAAACCGCGGCCGTCTGTCCGTACTGCCACTTCAGAGCGGCTGCGGCGTGGGAAGCCTCGATCTCGCTCCGGAGGTTATAAACCTGTACAGCCCCTGCTTCCGCGTAGGCCCGCAGGGTCTCGCCCAGCTCGGTGGAGCCGTGGCCGAAAACGCCCAGATAGGTGCGAACCCCTTGCCGCAGGAGCCCGAGTACGAGGGCCTCCCCGGCGGTGATATCCGCCTTCCGAGAAAGGGCCCCCGAAGCGAGGGCCGCCCCGACTCCCCCGGCCGCGGCGACGGCCCGGGCTCGCCCGAGCCGATCCCGATACAGCCTGTCCGCGCCGCTCATGCCCGCAGCCTCCCATGGACGGCCTGGAGGATGCCGGGATCCGCCGCGGGGCCGGACCCTTGTTCCAAAAGCTCCAGGATTCCGGGATACCGCAGAGCCGGAAGAGCGGCCTCCTCCGGCAAGGTACGCACGATCTCGGCCATGGAGCGGTGCGCGGACGCAGAGACGCGTTCCAAAAGCTCCCGGGAAGCCTTCTGGGGCTCTCTTCGGTGCTCGGGATAGCCCCGGGAGCGTTCGGGGGTGAAGAGCTGGTCGAACAGGAGGCGCAGGTTGACGTCCCCCGCCCACCCGTAGCCCTGGTTCAAGGCCAGGCTCGCGCAGTTCCCCCCGTTTATGCGGGCGAAGAGCCATGCGTCCAGAGGGGTCAGGATGTGGCCGCAGGATACCCCCGGGTACGCCAAAGCGGAGTTCAGGAATCCCTGCCCCGTGCCGCAGCCCCCGACCACGAAATCGGCCTTGCCGGCCGCGAGCACAAGAGCGGCCAGGAATCCCGTATGTATATAGGAGAGCTCCGGCGCCTGCCCGTTCTTTTTCATTCCGCAGTTGAGTATCTCGAAGCCCCGGCCCTCCAGGGCCGCCACAATGTCGGCGTTCCGATCCGCGGCGCTCGTCTCGTTGATGACCGCTATCCTCATGCTCCCCTCCCCTTCCCGCCTGAAGCGGAATGCGCCGGGCGCGCCAGGCCGCGCGCGGCCGCGGCTATGCCCGGGGCGTCCAGCCCGTATTTCGAGAATATGAGATCGTCGTCCCCGGACTCCAGGAAGACGTCGGGGAATCCCAGGCGCTCCACCCGGCAGGGATAATCCTGGGCTACGGCCTCGCAGACCGCGCTTCCGAAGCCCCCCACCCGGGAATGGTTCTCCACGGTCACCAGTATGCCGCACTCCCGGGCCGCCGCGGCCACGGCCTGGCGATCCAGGGGCTTGATCGTGGGGAAGTGCAGCACCCGGGCCCGTATGCCCTCCCGGGAAAGAATTTCAGCCGCCTCGAGGGCCCGGTGCGCCATCATCCCCTCGGAGAGGAGTGCGAGGTCCGAGCCTTCCGCCAGGACAACGGCCTTTCCGACCTCGGGCTCGTGGTCCGGGCCGAACAGGGCGGGGAGTTCGCAGCGCACCGTACGCAGATAAACCGGCCCGGGAATCCGCATGGCCAGGAGGGCCAGGGCCCGGGTCTCCGCCGCGTCCGCGGAGGAAAGGACGGTCATGTTCGGCATCGCCCGCATCACGGCCAGGTCCTCTATGGAGGAGTGCGTCGCCCCCGCGCGGCCCGACGGAAGGCCCCCGTAGGAACCGTTCAACTTTACCGGAAGGTTCGTGTGCGCCACGGAGACGCGCACCTGGTCGCAGGCCCGGCAGGCCAGGAATACCGCGAAGGTGGAAACCCAGGGTATGAGCCCGCAGGCGGCCATGCCCGCGGCCGCGCCGACGGAGTCCGCTTCGGCGATGCCCATCTCGTAGAACCGCTCCGGATAGGCCGACCGGAAGAGGGCGGTCTGGGTCGATGTGCAGACATCGGGATCCAGGACCACCATGTCCGGGTACAGGGGGGCCATCTCGACCAGGGCCGCCCCGAAGGCCGCCCGGGGGGATACGTTCTTCGCCCCGCTCATGCTTCCACCTCGGCTATCGCCCGGCGGTATTCCTCGTCGTTGGGGGCCTTGCCGTGCCATTCGCACCGGCCTTCCATGAAGGAAACTCCCTTGCCCTTCACCGTCCGGGCTATCACGACCGCGGGCCCCCGGGCCGCCTCTTCCCGGGCCGCCTCCAGGGCCGGGACGAGATCGCGCATCGAGTGTCCGTCCGCTTCCCGGCAGGACCAACCGAAAGCGCGCCACTTGTCCGCCAGGGGCTCCAGGCTCAACGCCTCCTCCGTTCGGGAGGCCAGCTGGACGCCGTTCGCGTCCACTACGGCTACGATGCCCGGCAGCCCGCGGGAGCCGGCATAAAGGACGGCCTCCCAGACTTGGCCTTCCTGCATCTCCCCGTCCCCCAGAAGCACGAAGGTACGGAAGCCCCCCAAAGCCGGCCGAACCGCGGCCGCCAGGGCCATGCCTATCCCGCAGGATAGGCCCTGACCCAGGGAACCCGAGGATATATCCACACCCGGGGCCTTATGCATATCCGGGTGGGCCTGGAGGGGGGATCCGAGCTGGTCGAAGGATTCGAGGAGAGTTTCCGGGTAATATCCCCGCAGGGCGAGGGCCGCGTAGAACCCCGGGGTGGCGTGTCCCTTGGAAAGGATGAAACGGTCCCGGTCGGGCCGATCCGGAACTGCGGGATCGATGTTCTTGAGGACCCGGAAGTAGAGGGCCGCGAGGATGTCGGCCTCGGATAGGGATCCTCCCGTGTGGCCCATGGCCGCCCGGTGGGTGGTGTCCAGCACGAGCCTTCGAATGCGCCGGGCCTTCGCCTCGAGCTCTGCAATGGATAGGACCGTATCCTTCATGGATCCTCCTAGATTGCGTATTGTACAATTTGGTTGCGCTTATGTCAACTTTTCTGTCGCCGTTGCTTGCCATCCCGGGGCCACCGTTCTATATTCGTTCCATGCCCAAACAAGACGGAAGCAGGATACAGTCGGTGGAGCGGGCCCTTTCCCTCCTGTGGAGGATCGCGGACCATCCCGAGGAGGCGAACGGCCTTTCGGAGCTCACCGAGCACCTCGGGGTGGACAAGAGCTCGGCCTTCCGGCTTCTCTCAACCCTGATGAAGTACGGCCTGGTGCGCCAGGAGGAGGGGATAAAGGGATTCCGGCTGGGATACGGGATATTCTACCTGGCCGCCGCCCTGCGGGACCAGCTCAAGATCACGGAGGTCTGCTCTCCCATCCTGAAGCGCCTGGCCCTGGCCACGGGGGAAAATTCCCACCTGGCGGTCCGCGCGGGCCTAAAGGCGGTATTCATAGACCGGGAGCGGGCGGCCAGCACCATAGCCGCGAACACCAACATCGGCGACACCGAGGAGCTCTACTGTACTGCCGTGGGAAGGTGCCTCATCTGCCGGATGACGGCCGGGGAGCTGGGCAAGCTCTTCGAGGGCGTTAATCTGGTGCGCTACACCGACCGCACCATCGCGGACCTGGATATGCTTGCCCGGGAGCTGGCCATCGTGGCGGCCCGGGGCTACGCGGTGGACGACGGGGAGTACGAACCCAACGTCGTGTGCCTGGCTGCGCCGGTCTACAATTTCGAACGGAAGGTCGAGGCCTCCCTGGGCATTTCGGGCCCCCGGGAACGCATGGAAGCCGGGATGGAGCGCTTCCGGGCGGCCGTGGCGTCCGCCGGCGAAGAGGCCAGCCGCCTGTTGGGGGGCGCCTAGCCTCCGTGGATTCTCGGGCCCGAGTCCCTATACCTTCCCGTCCGCAGGGTCTGCGGTTCCGCAGGAAGCTTCCGCCCACCGCACGTTTTCCAGCGGGTGTTAAAAAATACGGGAAGACACATTCCCCCCCCCGGCTAGACGACGTCGACCGTGACTCCCAATCCGCGGATGGCATCCACCATGTCCTCCGGGGCCCCGGTATCCGTTATAATGCGCTCGAAATCCTTCACCTCCGCGAAAAAGCCCGTCTGGATCTTGCCGAACTTGGACGAATCCACGAGAAGTATCCTCTCCTGGGCGGACTCGATAGCGGTCCGTTTGAGTTCGCTCTCGAAATCGTCGGAGCAGGTTACGCCGAGTTTCGGATTGACCCCGCTGGCCGACAGGAAAGCCTTGTTGGACCGTGTGTTCCGTAGGAGCTTTATTGCCTCCCGGCTTTCGAACAGCATGGAGCTGTTGTGGTACAGGCCGCCCGTCAACATGATCCTACGGTTGTTTTTTTGGAGCAGGCACATGAGGATATTGAGGCTGAAACAGAACACCGAGAGATTCAAGCCCTCCGGGATCATGTTCACCAAGTATTCCATGGTGGATCCGGCGTCGAGGATGACGCTATCGCCGGTGCGCAGCAGGCCGAGCGCCGCCCGCGCTATGCGCGTCTTTTGCTCCGGGTGCTCGGTCTTCGCGGTGATCAGGGAATACTGGTTGCCGGATCCCGTTTTCATGGTTCCCGTATAGAGCAGCATCCCCCGAACGAGGAAAAAACCCTCCTCGCCCAGTATTTCGTCCAGATCCCTTCGGATGGTCATGGAGGAGACGCCCATCATTTCGGCCAGTTCTTTTATCGAATGGGATCCGTGCAGGCGGACCAAGGACTTGATTTCGTCGATCCTGCGCTTCTTTACCGGCATCTCAGGACTCCTGGTTGGACTCAGTTTTTCTCACCAAACAGCATAGCATTCCGGGCCCCGCATTCGTCCAAACAAATTCTTGACAGCTCCAACAAGACATGTTACTTATATAACATCGTTTGTTATTTTTGTTAACATAAAATTGATATTGTTGGTTTTTTACCAGCTTTTATGGAGGTTTTTGTGAACATAGTAAAGCAAGAGTTGAAGAAAAAAATCATCGAGGGCGGCCGATACCTGTTCAACCAGGGATTGACGGTAGGCACCTGGGGAAATCTTAGCATACGCGACCCGGAAACCGGTTTGATTTACATAAAGCCCAGCGGGATGCCGTATCTGGACATCGCCGAGGACGACGTGGTGGTCATGGACAAGAACTCCAAGATCGTCGAGGGTCATCGCAAGCCGTCTATCGAGTATCATTTTCACATCGCGATCATGAACGCCCGGGAGGACGTCAATGCCGTCATCCACACGCATCCCGTCTACTCCTCGGTGTTCGGGGTGCTGCGGGAGGACATCCCCGGCATATGCGAGGATTTCGTCCAGCTCGTCGGCGACAGGATCACGAACTGCGAGTACGCTTTGCCGGGGACCCCCGAACTCGCCGCGAACGTCATACGGGGACTGGGACAGAGGGGCGCGGTCCTAATCCCCAACCACGGAACGATCTGCGTCGGATCCGATTTCGATACGGCTTTCAAGACGATCTTTGTCGTGGAAAAATCCGCCCAGATCTACATCCTCGCCCGATCCCTCGGGAAACCCCATCTGATCGCGCCGGAGGATGTCAAGGCCATGCAGGAATTCGCCAGGAACTTCTACGGCCAGGGAAAGTAGATTCTTTAGCCGCCGCGTGCGGATGAAGAAATAGCCATTTCATTAAGGGGGCGCTTCAATGAGAAAAATTGCGGTCGGTCTAGTGCTTCTGGCCGTCTTCCTGGGCCTTGCGCAGGGCGTTTTCGCTCAAGCGGCCAAGAAAAAGTACGAGATAGCCACGGTAGTCAAGATCACAGGCATTCCATGGTTCAATCGGCTTGAGGAAGGGGTCAAGAAGGCGGGGCCCGATCTCGGCGTCACCGCGTACCAGCTTGGGCCGTCGGACGCGGATCCCGCCCAGCAGGTCAAGATCGTGGAAGACCTGATCAACAAGGGCGTAAACGCCATCTGCATCACGCCCAACGACGCGCAGGCCCTGGAACCCGCGTTCGCGAAAGCCAAGGCCAAGGGTGTCGTTATCATCACCCACGAGTCCCCCGACCAGAAGGGCAAAGACTTCGACATCGAGATGATCGACAACGTGAAGTTCGCGCGCCATTTCTGGGACGAGCTTGTCAAGTATATGGGGCCTTCCGGGAAGTACGCCATTTTCGTGGGGAGTCTCACGGTGCCGCTCCACAACCTCTGGGCGGACGAAGGACTCAAGTATGCCAAGGAGAAGTATCCCAATTTGGTTCTTGTCACCGACAGGATACCCTGCGGCGAAGACCAGGAACTCTCCAAGCAGACCATGCTGGAGCTTCTAAAGACGTATCCCGACATAAAGGGAGTTATCGGATTCGGCAGCCTGGGGCCCATCGGCGCGGCGCAGGCGATCAAGGAAAAGGGCAAGGTTAATCAGGTTTCCGTCGTAGGCACCGTTCTGCCCGGCCCCGCGGCCCGGTATTTGAAGGACGGCTCCCTGCGGCGAGGCATCCTCTGGGATCCCAAGGACGCCGGCTACGCCATGACCTGGGTGGCCAAGCAGGTTCTGGAAGGCAAGAAGATACAGAACGGCATGGAAATTCCCGGCCTTGGAAAAGTCACCGTCGAGGGGGACGTGATAAAGGTCGACGCGTGGATAGACATCACCAAGGAGAACGCGTCCGGGTTCGGGTTCTAGGATCACCCCTTTCCGCCCCGCCCCGCCCGCGAGCGTACCGACCGTATCGCGGGCGGCGGCGCCGAGCATGGAATCCCTATATCCGCATCCGCACTACGCTCAGTAGAACCGCCGTGGGCGATAGACGGATGCGTTCCAGGATGGCGATGGAATGAAGACCGATTTCCTTGTCTTGCAGAGGATCAGCAAGCAGTACGCAGGCGTGAAAGCGCTGGACGCGGTGGACTTTTCCATATCCGAAGGCGAAATCCACTGTCTGGCCGGCACCAACGGATCGGGAAAATCTACGCTGATAAAAATAATATCCGGAGTCGAGCAGCCCGATGCAGGAGGCTCCATCCTCATAGGCGGAGTCCCCAAGAGCAGGTACTCGGCTATCGATTCCATTGGCTACGGAATAGAGGTGATTTACCAGGACCTCTCCCTTTTCCCTAACCTTACCGTGGCGGAGAACATCGGCCTGAGTTCCATGATCTCCTCTAGGCGAAAGTTGTTCTCCCCCTCCCAATACGTAAAAACCGCTCAGAACGCGATGGAACGCATCGGGGTGGAACTGCCCTTGGACGCCGAGGTCGGGCGCCTCTCGGTTTCGGAGCAGCAGCTCGTCGCGATCTGCCGCGCCCTTACCGGAAGGCTGAAGCTGCTGATCATGGACGAACCTACGACAGCGTTGACCAAGAAGGAAGTGGACAGGCTTCTCGGCGTCGTCCTGGATCTCCAGAAGCG
>CAYTYG010000097.1:0-10255 GCA_964441515.1 uncultured Treponema sp. | reverse complement strand
GCTACATACTCGGTCAGTGGATGGCTGCCGAGGGCGTTGTTTATCGCGCTTTTGCGGACAATGCGGAGCGGTTCATAATCGACGAAGCGCCGCCGGTTACGTGTGTTACAATCGGCGTGGACTTCGGCGGCGGGACGGTCCGACGGGGCCGCTCCGGGCGGCGCGGGTGCCGGCGGCGGGACCGCGGCGCTCCCGGCCGCGGCGGCAGCCGGGCTTTCCGGGGCGGGGGCGGGAGGAGGGGCGCCCGAACGGGAACCGCAGCCGGATAGGACGAGGGCCAGCCCTATCGCCGCGGAAAGGACCAGTCTGCTTCGGGTGCTCATGATTCCTCCCCTTCCGGGATGTTCCCCGGGCAGGTATTCCTAAAAAATGTACAATCCAGTATACTATATTTCCATTTTATCCAAGTAACCGACATATCCCATTTAGGTTTTCCCGGAGCAGCGGACACAAAGATCCGCCCGGAAGGAGGCCCACCCCATGAAAACCCTGCGCCGGATCGCCGTCATCCCGGTTCTGCTTGTCCTGGCCGGATGCGTCAGCGCGCCGAAACCCGAAAAGTCTTCCGAGCCCCGGAAAAAAGAGCGGATCGAGACCGTCCGCGTGCCCGTCCTCACGAAGGAGACATCCTTCTTCGCCAACGGCGTCCTGGACCGGACCATCACCTATACCTACGACCCGGACAACCGGCTCCTCCTGGAGCGCACGGTCCGGGAACCCTCCCGCTCCGAGCCCACGGAGCGGACCGTCCACGCCTACAAGGACGGGAAGCTCGTCTCCGCCGCCATCCTCGACTACGAGGGCAAACCGAAGTCCAGGACGGACTACACCCTGGACGCGGCCGGGAACGTGGCCCAGGAGACCGTGACAGACTCCAAGGGCGCCGTACAGACCTCCTCCCGGTACGAGTACGGAGCGGACGGACTCCGCACGGTACGGAAGGTATACGACGCATCCGGCGTCCTCCTGGCCGTCTCCGAGTACGCCTACGCAGCCGGGCGGCTCTCCGTCGTGACCATGAAGGACGCGGCCGAGCGCCCCGCGGGGCGCATCACCCACGAGTACAGCGCCGACGGGCTACTGGTCACCCGCACATCCTTCGACCCATCGGGCGCCGTCACCTCCCGGGAACGCTTCGCCTACAAGGGCTCCGTCCTGGCGGAGGAGCGCACGGAGCGGGGAGACGGCAGGCTGGAGCGGCGGATCGTCTACGAAATCGGCCCCGAAAACGCCCCGGTCAAATCGACCTTGTACGACGGCTCGGGCCGCGTGCGGGACATGAGGACCTACGAGCACACGTTCCGGAACGAGGAACGCACGGTCGTCTACTACGACTGAATCCCGGAGGTATGAGATGAAAACAATACAAAGATACACGGCCCTCCTGGCGTTCCTGAGCCTTGCAGCGGCGGGCGCCTGGAGCAACGAAAACACCCTGATCTACAAGCGGATCTACATGTACTCGGACACCCTTCGCCAGAAGGAAGCCGCCACCATCGCCATCGTATCCCAGAACGATCCGGAGGCGGCGGGGGTGCTGGAAAGCATCCTGGAAGACCTCCTCAAGACGGGTCCGAACATACGTCCGGGATCCCAGGACTGGGAAATCTGGAACCGCATGGTCCGCATGACCGTGGGAGCCCTGGGCGGTTTCCGCTACGTGGAAGCCGCGCCCTTCGTCTGGGACGTGACGGAACAGACCGCCGACCCCCTGGCCCGGGCCGAGGCCCTGATGGCCCTGGGCAACATGCGGGCCCTGGAATACGCCCAGAAGATCGCCCTCCTCCTGCGCAACCTCAATTTCGAACCCACCACGGACCGGGACGCCGGCGAAAAGGTCGCATTCGGCGCCGTACTGGCCTTGGAAAAGCTCAAGGATCCCGTCGGATTCGCCCCGGTGTTCTTCGCCTCCGAGGGCTGGTACTCCCGGCGCGTGCGGGACCAGGCGCTTCGCAGCCTCCCGAACATCCTGGACGACCCGACGGAGGCCGTGCGGCAGATCGTCGCCGAGGAAACCCTGGAGCGCAAGTTGAAGGCCCTGGACCTCCAGATAGCCTCCAAGGCCCCGGAGGAGCGCAAGGTCGAGATATGCCGCCAGGCCCTGGAGCGGGGACACGTCATCACGCCCCGGGACCGCGCGGCGGGCGCCAAGCTCCGGGACCTGCGGGTCCGGGCCCTCCGGGGGCTCATCACCCTGAAGGCGGGCGGGGGCGACTCCACGACCCGCCTGAACGACTCCTACAAGCTCGGGGACACGGACGAACGCCTCCTGGCCCTCCAGGCCCTGGGGACCGACGCCAGCGACGCCTCCGCCCGGGTCCTGGCGGCCATACTGGCGGACATGGACTTGCAGCAGCAAGCGGGCATCTCGGACGAGGTACGCAACCGCCTGGCCCTGGCGGCCATCCAGTACGCGGGGGCCACGAAAAACCGCGCGGTGCGTCCCGCCCTGACGGCGATATCCCTGAACGAGAAATGGTCCAACTCGATCATCCGGGCGGCCCAGGAAACCCTCAAGGCCCTTCCCTGATGGGAACGCTTCCGGAGGCGTACGCCGCGCGAAGGTCCCGGGTCGCCGCATGGCTCCGGGACCGCGGCGTGGCGGCCGCCCTCTTCGAGGACCGGGAGGGCGCCCGGGACCCCTCGGTTCGATACCTCACCGGCCAGCCCGGGGACTCCCTCCTCGTCGTCACCGCCGGGGGCCGGGGGATACTCGTGTCCTGGGACGTGAACATGGCCCGGGAGCGTGCCTCGGTCGACGAGATCCTGGCCTACGGTGACTTCGAGCGGGTGGCGCGGCGCGCCCTGCTAGGCGTCCTGGGGCGGGAGGGCGTTCCCCGGGGCTCCGTCGTGGAGCTGCCGTCCAGGACACCGTACCCGGAGTACATCCGGTACGCGGAGGAGGGGGAGAGCTACGACTTCCTCTGCCGGGAGGACGGGGTATCGGAATTCGTCCAGGGCCTGCGGGCCGTCAAGGATTCCGCCGAGATAGACATCTACCTGCGGGCGGCCGAGATCACGGACCGCCTTCTGGAAGCCCTGGAGGCGGGGGTGCGGGCCGGTCGCATCGCCACGGAGACGGACGCCGCCCTGTTCATCGAGCGGGAGTGCCGCGCCCGGGGCTGCGACGGCACGGGCTTCGAGACCCTTGCCGCGGGGCCGGGAAGGAGCTTCGGCATCCACGCGGTCCCGCCCTACACGGCGGGGCCCTTCGGCGCCGAGGGCCTGAGCATCCTGGATTTCGGCGTGGTTTTGGAGGGCTACACCACGGACGTAACCCTGACTTTCGTGCGGGGAAACCCTTCCAAGCCCCGGGATTCCATGGTGGACCTGGTGGAGAAGGTCTACCGGGAGACCGCGGCCATGATACGGCCCGGAATCCCGGCCTTGGACATAGCCCGGAAGGCGGACGAGCTCTTCGGCAAGGCGGGCTTCCGCATGCCCCACGCCCTGGGCCACGGCATAGGCCTGGAGGCGCACGAAGCCCCGATGCTGCGGAACCGGGCGGACAACGCATGGATCCTGGCTCCCGGCCATGTCATAACCCTGGAACCCGGACTCTACGACCCCGGGCTGGGGGGCGTGCGCCTGGAGAACGACTTCCTGGTGACGGAAACCGGGGGACGGGCCCTGACCGGGTCCGCCGTCGTACGGCTCTAGGGCGCGGGGCAGGGACATGACGAAACGCCAGGATCCGATTTCCATGTTCGAGGAAGGGACCCGGACGGAATGGAAGGCGGATCCCATGCTCAAGCTCCACAGGGCCTGCTTCGGCCGCCGCCCCTTCCTCTGCCTGGCGGCCTCCCTGGCCGCCTACGCGTCCGTCGTCCTGGTCTTCGGGGAGCGCCTGGGGATCTCCAGCAACTACTTCGTGATCGTGCCCGTCATCGTGGCCGCCCTGGGCTACGGCCTGGCCGGCGGGATAGCGGCCGGGGCCCTGGGCCTGCCGGGCAATCTGCTTCTCTTCCACCTGCTCGGACACCCCGAGTTTTCCCCCGCCAGCAAACTGATCGCCGGGATAACCGGCATCGCCATAGGGGCGGCCCTCGGCTACCTTTCCGAGTATTTCCGGCAGCTCCAGATGGAGATCGAACGCCGGGTGCAGACCGAGAAGTCCCTCCGGATCGCCCTGGAGGACAACCGAATGCTCCTCCTGGAGCTGAACCACCGGGTGAAGAACAACCTCAACGTCATCAAGAGCCTCATACAGCTCCAGCGCAACCGCTCCCGGGACGAGGCTTTCCTCGATGCCTCCGAACGGCTCCTGAACCGGGTCTTCGCCATAGCGCGGGCCCACGACCGCCTCTACGACCAGGGCGAACTGAACGAGATATCCCCGGACGATTACCTGGGGGACATCCTCGGCATCTATTCCCAGGAGAACAGCGCCGGCCCGCGGCTGACGGCCGAACTGTCCGCGGGGAAAAACGGCATACCCCCGGACGCAGCCATCCCCCTGGGCCTCATCCTCAACGAGACGGTCTCCAACGCCCTGAAATACGCCTTCCCTCCCGGCGCCCCAGACCCCGTCGTCCGCGTTCGCTTCGCCCCGGAAGGGGAACGCTGGGTCCTGGAGGTCCGGGACAACGGCCGGGGATTCGACGCCTTCGCCTCCTACCCCCAGGGTTTGGGGCTCCGCATCGTCCGCGGCCTGGCCACGCAGCTGGAGGGACAAGTCTCCTGGACCCAGGACGGGGGAACTATATTCCGCCTGGACTTTCCCCGGAGGCGCTGGGAAAGCCCGGCGGACCCAAGCTTCCCGGAGCAGCTGGGGTTCTGACCGTCCCTCAGGCCTCCCCCATGCAGGGGTATCGCCATTCTCCGGACGGGGAGAGGTTTTCCTTGACGACCCCGGGACTCGTCCAGCGGAGAAGGTTGAGCAGACTCCCGGCCTTGTCGTTCGTGCCGGACCTTCGTCCTCCCCCGAAGGGCTGGCGGCCCACCACCGCCCCGGTGGGCTTGTCGTTTACGTACAGGTTCCCCGCGGAGTCCCGCAGGGCATCCAGGGCCCGGGCCACGGCCCGCCGGTCCGTCGCGAGCACGGCTCCGGTCAGGGCGTAGGGCGAGGTCGAATCGATCAGCCGGTATGCCCCCTCCATGTCCCGGTCGTCGTAGACGTAGGCCGTCAGGAGGGGTCCGAAGAGCTCCTTCTCCATGGTGGCGGCCCGGGGGTTCTCCGTGAGGATGAGCGTCGGCTCCACGAAAAAGCCCTCGGTCTTGTCGCAGCTTCCCCCGGCCAGGATCCTCTCCGTCGGGCTTTTCGCCGCCCGGGCAAGGTACGGGCTCATTCCATCGAAGGCCGCCTCGTCGATGACCGCGGACAGGAAATTCCGGAAGTCCGTGACGGGGCCCTGGGGCAGGGAGCGTATCTCCTCCGCCAGCCGCCCCAGGATTTCCTTCTCCCGGGACCTCGGCACATAGAGCCGGGAGGCGGCGGAGCACTTCTGCCCCTGGTACTCGTAGGCCCCCCGCAGTATGGCCGGCACGGCCGTATCGAGGTCGGCGCTGGGATCCACCAGAATGAAATCCTTCCCCCCCGTTTCGCCCACGAGCCGGGGGTAGGACGCGTACGCGGCGAGCCGGTCGGAGACCTGCTTCCAGAGGGTGTCGAAGACCTCGTTGGACCCCGTGAAGTGGAGCCCCGCGAACTCCCGCCGGGAGAGCGCGACCCCGGAGACGGCGCTTCCGCTCCCGGGAAGGAAGTTGATCACCCCCGGAGGCAGGCCCGCCTCCCGGTATACGGACATCAGGATCGAGTTGGAGAGTACCGAGGTCGAGGCGGGTTTCCAGACCACCGCGTTGCCCATGAGGGCGGGGGCCGCGCAGAGGTTCGCCGCGATGGAGGTGAAGTTGAAGGGCGACACCGCGTATACGAACCCCTCCAGGGGCCGGAATCCCATCCGGTTCCATTCCCCGGGGCCGCTTTCGGGTTGGATGGAGTGGATCGTCTCCAGGAAGAAAGCGTTCCAGCGGAAGAAATCCGCCGTCTCGCAGACCGCGTCGATCTCCGCCTGCTGAACGGTCTTGGATTGGCCCAGCATGGTGGCGGCTAGAAGCCGGTAGCGGTATTTCCCGGATACGAGATTCGCGGCGCGCAGGAATACCGAGGCGCGCTCCTCCCAGGGCAGGGCGGCCCACTCCCCCCGGGCCGCCAGGGCGGCGTCCACGGCGAGCGCCGCCTCCTCCGGTCCCGCGGCGTGGTAGACCCCCAGCTCACGCCCGCGGTCGTGGGGTTGGCGCAGGGGGACCGTTCTGCCGGTGCGGATTTCCTTTCCCCCTATGACCAGGGGGATATCGAAGCCGCCTTCCGACATGCGGGCCAGCTCCAGCTTCAGGGCCGCCCTCTCCGCCGAACCCGGCGGGTAGTCCAGAACGGGCTCGTTTCCCGGACGGGGCGTCCGGATAGTAGAGTTTCTCATGGGTACTCCTTTCCAAACTCGGGAGGTCGCGGCCTTTTGCCCGCGGCCCATCCGTCCCGGGCCCTGGCTGCGCGCTATAGGCGACGGGACTCGGGGTACGTATGTCCGGGTATGCTCCGGGAAGCCGCCGGCATCCCGGCTTGAGCATAGCGGGAAATCTCCTTATCGGACTCAGCGTTGTGCTGAGACGTCGGCCCCGTCTGATATATCAGCCGGGGAGTATAAAAAGAACCCCCTCCGGAGTTCTCGTAGAATATAAGCATATTCCCTCGGAATCTCAACCATCGCAGGCGGCTTGACAGAAACGGGACGCCCGGGAGATAGTTTCGTTAACCAAGGATCAACTCGACTGGTTAACACAAGGCTGCCCGGGAGGCTCAAGATCGGAACCGACAGTCTGGACAGGGCCATCCTGGATCGCCTGCGCCGGGAACGGAGCGCCCTCTCCGGGGAGCGCCTGGCCTCGGAACTCGGGGTGAGCCGCGTGGCCCTCTGGAAGCGCGTGGAATCCCTGAAGTCCTGGGGGTACGGGATAGCCGCCTCGCGGAAGGGCTATACATTGGATCGGGACGACGGCCTGGGGGCCCCGGACCTCGCTACCGGCGGCCCCGTACGGATCCTCGCGGAGGCCCGGTCCACCATGGACGAAGCCCTCGGGGCGGCCCGGGAAGGGGCTCCCTCCGGCACCCTTATCCTGGCCCTCCGGCAGAGCGGGGGACGGGGCCGGTTCGGGCGGAGATGGGAAAGCCCCCCCGGCGGCCTCTACCTGTCCCTTGTCCTCCGGTCCGCCCTACCCCCTCCCTGCTCGGGGACCCTGGTCTTGGAAGCCGCATCGGTCCTCCTGGACGTCCTCGGGGACTGCGGCGTCCGGGGGGTGGAATTCCGATGGCCCAACGATCTTTTCCTGGAGGGCAAAAAGCTCGGGGGGATACTTTTAGAAGCCTTCGGCCCCCTAGACCGGGCGGATTTCTATATCCTAGGCCTCGGACTCAACTTCAAGCCTCTGTCCCCGTCGATCCGTCCGGCGGCCTGTCTCGGGGATCTCTCCGCCGCGGCCCCCAGGCGCAGGGACGTAGCCCTGGCCGTGGCGGAGCGGATGCGCCGCTGGTCGGATTCCCCCGCCCTGGAAGCCCGCAGATGGGACGAGCTCCTGGCCGGCCGGGTCCTCACGGGGCGCGCCGTCCTGTGGGACGGCCGCGTCTTGGCCGTCCGGCCGAAAGGGTTCACGGCCCGGGGCGAGCTGATCGGAGCCGCAAACGGCACCCCCCTTGCCGCGGGGGAATGCGAAAAAATGATCTACGAAGGAGAATCATCGTGAAGTCCTGGACCCAACGCGTTGTAGCCCCGGCCCTATTCGCCGCCCTGATATCCGCGGCCGCCGTTTTCTCCATCCCGCTCCCTCCTCCCCTGCCCCCCTTCTCTCCCGCCGTCTTCTTCGTGCTCCTGGCCGGGCTCCTGCTGGGGGCCGCGGGGGGGAGCGCCGCGGTTGCGGTCTACCTTCTCCTGGGTTCTCTGGGATTGCCCGTCTTCGTGAACGGGGCGGGGGGCCTCGGCCACTTCCTGAGCCCCACCGGGGGGTTCCTGGCGGGATACCTGGCCGCGGCGGCCCTGGCCGGAGCACTGTCCGACCGCCGGGAATGGGGCGCCCTCCGATCCTTTCTTGCGGCGGCGGCGGGAGTTGTGGTCCTGCACGGAATCGGCATACCCTTCCTGCAGCGCGCCCTGGCATCCCGGGCGGTAACCCTTCGCGCGGCCGCGATCATGATGATCCCCTACTTCGCCCTGGACCTGGCCAAGGCTGCCGCGGCGGCGGCCCTGGTCCGTGCCCTGAAGCCCCTGTTGGTGCGGCACTACAACCCGGAGCGCGCATGACCGTCGAGGCGCGCGGCCTGGTCCGGGTCTTCCCGGACGGCAAGAGGGCCCTGGACGGCGTCAGCCTCCGCCTGCGGTCTCCCTGCTTTGCGGTCCTCTCGGGCGCGAACGGGAGCGGCAAGACCGTCCTGGCCCGCCACTTCGTGGGTCTGGAGCGGCCGCAGTCCGGGGAGGTGATCGTGGACGGAACGCCCCTGGAGAAGTGCCTTTCCAGGACGCGCGGGAGGATAGCCTTCGTCTTCCAGGAGCCCGAGCACCAGATCCTGGGCATAACCGTGCGGGAAGACGTGGAATTCGGGCTGGACCGCCGCCTTCCCAGGGACGAACGGGAGACCCGGACAGCCCGCGCCCTGTCCCTCGCGGGGCTAGCGGGATCCGAAGACAGGCTGGCGGCAGCCCTCTCGGGGGGAGAGAAGCGCCGCCTTGCCGTCGCCTCCGCCCTCGCCGCCGATTCCGAGCTTCTCATCCTGGACGAGCCGTTCAACGGCTTGGACTTGGCGGGCGCGAGGGATCTGCTCTCCGTCCTTTTGGATCTGGAGGCCCGGGGAGTCGGACTCCTCGTCGTAACCCATGACCTGGAAAAGTGCCTGGCCCACGCGGACCGCCTCGTCGTCCTGGACCGGGGCCGGGTGGCCCGGGACGGATCCCCGGGGGAACTCTGGGAAGACCTTCCCCGCCTGGGGCTGCGCCGTCCCGAGGGTCCCGTTGGGCGCCTGTCGGAAATGACATGGCTGGGATGAGCGGGTTTCCGGGGTCCGCCTGGGGCGGGTCTGTACGCGTCTTTCCGGCCGGCTATCCGGAACGGCTGGGGCTCTACCTGGCCCTGCAGGCGGCGGTCTTCCTGGCCCCCGGCGCCTGGCCCCTGGCGCCCGGCATGGTCCTTTTCGCCCTGGGGCATAGGGCCGGGATACGCTGGGGTCGATGGATCTCCCGCCTGGGCGCCCTCCTGGGGATCGTCCTGCTCCCCGCCCTGGCCGGCCTTCCGGAGGCCTGCGGCTCCCTCGGGGAGGGCACGGCGGCCTTCCTCTCGGCCTGGGCGCCGGCCCTCCGAAGGAGCCTTGTCTTCCTACTGGTTCTAGCCGGGGCGGAATGGCTGTCCCGTACTACCCGGGTTTCGGAGATACGCGACGCCCTGGAGTGGGCGCTCCGGCCCTTCGGCAAGCGCGGTAAAGATATTTCCTTGACGGCGGCCCTAGCCCTGAGCTTCCTTCCTTGGGCCCGGAACGAACTCCGGCGCGCCGACGAGGCTTCCCGACTCCGGGGATCGGACCCGCGGAGGCGCCCGCTCCGGCACCTGGCGGCCCTGGCTCTTCCCCTTACGGCGCGGCTCCTGGAGAAGGTCCGATCGTCCTCGGAGGCGCTGGCCCTACGGTATCCGGATCGAGAAGACGGTCCCGCCTTCCGGGGAGCTGGTTCTCTCCAGGGCGCCTCCGACCTGGGAGGTCAGGGCGGGCACCAAGGATAGTCCCAAGCCCGTCCGCAGGGAGTCGTCCGACGGCAGGCCTACGCCGTCGTCCCGAACCTCCGCCAGGACTCCCCCCGGGGGATCCCGGCGCAGGGTCACCCGGACGGTTCCCGCTCGCCCGTCCGGGAAAGCGTGCTTGATGGCGTTCGTCACCAGTTCGTTTACCGCCATGCCGAGGGGAAAGAGCAGGCGGGCATCCATCGATATTTCCTCGCAGTCCGCCCGGACTGAAATACGGGCGGGATCGGGGGAAAGCCCGTGCAGGTACAAGACCAGGTCCTGGATATACAGGCCCGCGGCGATGGTCCGGAAGTCATTCGACCGGGCGAGCAGGTCGTAGAGCCGTACCATCCCCTCCACGCGGCTCCGCGCTTCCTGGAGGACAAGGCGCCCCGGGTTGTCCGCCGAAAGTTCGCCGGCCTGCAGGGAGAGGAAGCTCACAATTACGGCCATGTCGTTCTTGACCCTGTGATGGACTTCCCTCAGGAGTATTTCCTTC
>CAYTYG010000096.1:0-10293 GCA_964441515.1 uncultured Treponema sp. | reverse complement strand
GGCTGAAAATCTGGCTGATGGGCACCATGCGGATGCGCATGACGCCTTCCTGGAGCTCCCCGGTGATGCGGCCGAGGTTCTGCGCCGTGGAACGGAATTTGGCAACCGTGGACTTGAAGTCCGCCTCGAAGGTGTCGTAGGAAGCCGAAAGCTCGAGCCCCCGCTCCTGGAAGGCTTTTCGGGCTTCCTTGACGTTCTTCCCCGAGGCGACCGCCTCGCTGATCTGGTCGAAAAGGGTCTTGAGCCGGTCCCGGAACTCCGATTGGACGGCCAGGAAGGCGCCCTGTAGCTCGGAAAACTGGGTGCTGATCTGGTTGAAGGTCGCCTTGTTGATGACGGTCTCCGATACCAGATTCAGGAGGTTGTCGATGCGCTTGGAGTCCACACGCAGGATGGAGCCCTGCTGGACCTTGGGCGCCGCGGCCTTGTGCTCGATCTCCTCGGGGACCTCCTCCGGGGCTTCGGATGCTGCTCCCGGAACCTCGGCCTTGGCGGCTGCGGGCTGCGGGGCCGCCGGGGCGGCGTTCTTCCGGGCCAGGGCCTTCGCGTACTCCTCCTCGGTAACCGCGGCGGGGGACGGGGCCGCCTTGGGCGCGGCCGCCCGGGCGGGAGCCGCCGGCCGGCCGGAATCCTCGAAGGTGAGCTCGATCACCCGGACGTCCTTGGTGACCTCCGGAATGCGTCCCTTGCGCTCCAGCTCCCCGACGGGCCGGTCCGTGGCCACGTAGTAGTCGACTTCCGGGAAAAACTGGTCCTCGTAGAGCTTTTCGAAATCCGGGTGCGTCTTCAGTACGGTTCCCGCGTCCCGCATGGCCGCGAAGGCGTGGATCGCGCTTATCGTCTTCATGACGTTCGCCTCGTCGAAGACGATGGTTACCTTGTAAACCCGGCGGTCTTTCCCGGCCGCTTCCTTCAGTTCCAGGATTTCGTATTCCGTGAGCCCCGCGGAGCTCACAACCTGGGAGGGCACGGCGGGGGCCGGCTGGGCCGCCGCGGGGGCCGCGGGCGCCGGCGCGGGCTTGGGGGCCGCGGACTTGGTCGGGGTCTTCGCTTTGGAGGCCTGGACGGGAAGGAACGAGGCCAGGGCGGCCTTGTGCTTCGATGTATCCTTGGTGTAGGCGGAGCCCCCCATCCGTGCTTCCAGCATCAGTTTCACCACGTCGATCGACTTCAGAAGGACGTCCACGACCTCCTCGGTGACCTTTATCCGATCGGATCGTATCTCATCGAGCACGTCCTCGATTAAATGGGTGAATTCCTGGAGCTCCGTCATCTGGACGGTGGCGGCCCCGCCCTTCAGGGTATGGGCAGCCCGGAAAATCTCGTCCACGGCGTCGCGGTTGCCCGGGTCGTTCTCCAGCACGAGTATGTTCTGCTCGAGGGCGTCCACCTGGCTTTGGGCTTCCGAGAAGAAATCCTTTAGGAGTTCTTCATTATTTGGATCAAGATAATCACTCATTATGGTATCATCTTATACGCAATGGAGATTAAGTCAAGGTTTTCGGATGGGACCCCGGGACCGTCAAAAAAAACGCTATGGACAGCGGGGACCGAGTTTCCGAAACTTATAGTAACAGTATCGGTCCCAGAGAGGTAAATTCGATGAGAAAAACACGCGGCGCGGCCGTCGCCCTGCTCATCCTGGCCTTGGCGGCGGCGCCGGCGTCCGCCCTGGAGTTCTCCCTGGAGGCTCTGGCGGGGAACCTGTTCTTTCCCTGGAAACAGAGCGAATCGACGGCCGGGGCTTTCCCGGCGGACAACTTTTTCGCGGGACTGGACGTCTCCGTCACGGATGCCATCACGGACGACTTCTCCTTTTCGATCGGATACACCCTGGATCCGGTTCTCCGGAGCCTCGTTTCCGTGCTTATAACCTACAACGTCGGCTTCGCCCAGTTCAGCGCCGGTCCCTTCATGGGGGCCTTCAACTCAGCCGATACCCCCTTGAAAGGCGGCTTGGCCACGGCTATCCGGCTGGAATGGCCGGGGAAGGTCTTCGCGTCCATCCGGTCCGACTCCTCCCTGGGGGGCGGCCTCATGGCGGAGGGCGACTACATCCAGGAGATGACGGAAATCTCCGCGGGTTGGTACGTCTATAACGCCATCTGCTCCCTGTCCATGATGACCAAGAAGTTCTATCTGCAGAAGACGGACGTCCTTCGGACCCAGGACCGCCTCACTAGGTATACCTTCGACGTCAACGTATACCGGAAGGGCGCCCCCCTCACCCTGGTCTGGACCCTGGGCTACCAGGTTCTCTCCAAGATCTGGGACGACGGCACGCCGGCTACGGATTCCCTGGGCAGCCTCCTCCTGGGGGCGCGGGCGGACTGGCGGGTAAGCCGAAACGTGCGGATTACGGCGAACCTGGAGACCGGGGTCTATACCTTCGGGCTCGACGACCTGTCCGGGAACGGTCCCGCGGCAGATTCCTTCCTGTTCAACGCGGGTCTGGGGATCGTTCTGCGCCTGGGAGGCGGGATCTCCGGGAACGCGCCCGCGGCCCCGTAAGGGTACAAAAAAAGCGGAAACAAGGAAAAAGGGACTTGCGTTCTTTACCCGGCCATGGTATAAGCTTGACAGTATGTTTCTACTAATAGAAACCCCGATGTTTATTCCCCTCTTCCCGCAAGTCCGCCCCTTCCATCTCGAGATACTCCGGGCCCGCCCTCTCTGGCGCGCCTGACCCCGTCCCCTCGCCCTGGAAAAAACCGAATGAAACCCTGAAACCGCGCGATTTTGCGCGAAAAAAAGAAAGAAGGAGTAGCCATGTCCCATCCCCTTAAAGCCGCTGAAAAGACCGCAAAGATACTGCTTTCCGAGTCCGAGATGCCCCGCCGCTGGTACAACCTGGCCGCGGACCTCCCCTCGCCTCCCCTGCCGCCCCTGGGGCCGGACGGAAAGCCCGTGACGGTCGAGATGATGAGCGCCATCTTCCCCATGGGCATCCTGGAGCAGGAGATGTCCACGGAGCGCTACATCGACATCCCCGGGCCCGTACTGGAAATACTCGCGAAGTGGAGACCCTCCCCCCTCCAAAGGGCCTTCGCTCTCGAACGGGCCCTCAAGACCCCGGCCCGCATCTACTTCAAGAACGAGAGCGTCTCCCCCGCGGGAAGCCACAAGCCCAACACCGCCGTGGCGCAGGCCTATTACAATAAACAGGCCGGCGTGAAAACCATCACCACGGAAACCGGGGCCGGCCAGTGGGGAAGCGCCCTTTCCTTCGCCTGCGCCCTCCTGGAGATGGAGTGCCGGGTGTACATGGTACGGGTCAGCTACGACCAGAAACCCTTCCGCAAGGTCATGATGGCGACCTGGGGCGGCGAGTGCATACCCAGCCCGAGCGACCGAACGAAGGTCGGAAGGTCGGTCCTGGCCAAGGATCCGGCCTGTCCCGGGTCCCTGGCCATCGCCATCAGCGAGGCCGTGGAGGACGCGGTATCCGACAGGACCGGCTCCACGAAGTACGCCCTGGGGTCCGTCCTGAACCACGTCATGCTCCATCAGACCATCATCGGGCAGGAGGTGGAGCTCCAGTTGGCCAAGGCGGGGGAGAAGGCCCCCGACCGGATCATCGCCTGCGTCGGCGGGGGGTCCAACTTCGCGGGCCTGGCCTTCCCCTTCCTGAAGCGAAAGATCGCGGGCGAGGAGATGACCGTGATCGCCGTGGAGCCCGAGGCCTGCCCCACCCTGACGAGGGGGAAGTTCGCGTACGACATCGGGGACCTCTCCGGGATGACGCCCCTGTTGCCCATGTACACCCTGGGCCACGAGTTCATGCCCGCGTCCATCCACGCGGGCGGCCTTAGGTACCACGGAATGTCCCCCCTCGTGTCCCAGGCCGTGCGGTTGGGGCTGGTCGAGCCCAGGGCCGTGGGCCAGAACGAGTGCTACCGGGCGGCCCTGGCCTTCGCCCGCACCGAAGGCATCGTCGCCGCCCCGGAATCCAGCCATGCCATCGCCATGGCCATTCGGGAGGCGAAGTTCGCCGCGGAGGAGGGCAAGGAGAGGGTCATTGTCTTCGGGCTTTCCGGCCATGGGCACCTGGACCTGGCGGGCTACGAGAAGTATCTGGCGGGGGGGCTCGAGGATTACCCCCTGCCCCAGTCGGAGCTCGATTCGTCCCTACGCTGCATTGAGAGCTATCCGAAGGTGTGATGCAGATCAGGAACTAACTGGACAGGATACCGGGAGTGGACAGGATCGACAGGATAGGCCGGAAGAAGTCCAAATTTCGGAACTTCCTTGTTTACTGTCAATCCTGAAGCGCCTGGTATCCTGTCTCTTTTTCACCTTTATCGGCCCTCGACAAGGGAGGCCAGTTCCTCCCAGCGGGCGGTTTTGGCGGGAATGAGGGTTTCCACCTCGGCGTAGCGGCGGGAAGCCTCCTGGAGATCCCCGGTCCGCGCACCGGAGGCGAAGAGGCTTTCCAGCTCTTTCTTTTCCGCCTCCAGGGCTTCGATCTCGGACAGGATGGATTCGTACTCCCGCTTTTCCGCGTAGGTGGGACGGCGCCGGGACGGGGACCCCGGTTCCCCGCCCCGGGAGGCCGGATCGGCGGCCGGTCCCGCCTTCGGAGGGCGCACGGAGGAGGGAGTCGGCCGGGCCGTCCGGACCTTCTCCTCCTCCTCCTCGGCCTCCAAGGCCGCCTTCCACCAGGAGTAGGTTCCCGGGAAACTCCGCACCCCGCCCCGGCCGTCCAGGGCGAAGGTCGTGCGGGTGACCCGGTCCAGGAAGGCGCGGTCGTGGGAGACGGCAAGGAGGCAGCCCTCGAAGTCCTCGAGGTAGTCCTCCAGGAGCTCGATCGTCTCTATGTCCAGGTCGTTGGTAGGCTCGTCCAGGAGCAGGAAGTTCGGGGAGGCCGCCAGGAGCCGCACGAGCTGGAGCCTCCGGAGCTCCCCGCCCGAGAGGGCGCCCAGGGTCCGGGGGAACATGTCCCGGCCGAAGAGGAAGCGCTCCAGGAGCCGCTCGGCCGTCAGTACCGCGCCGTCCGCCATGCGCGTCAGCTCCGCTCGCTCCCGGATGTAGTCCAGGACCGTGGCCGAGGGATCCAGGGCCGCGGCGGTCTGGTCGAAACAGCCGAAGACGATCGTCGAACCCGCCTCCGCGCTGCCCGAATCCGGCCCAAGGCTTCCCGACACGATCCCGAGGAGCGTGGTCTTCCCGGACCCGTTCGGCCCGACGACGCCCACCCGCTCCCCCCGGTCGAACTCGTAGGAGAAGGGATCGAGAACCTTGGCACCCCCGTAGGACTTGGAGACGCCCTTGAGCTCCAGGACCTTCCCGCCCATGCGCCTGGCCACGGAGGAAAACTCCCCCATGGCCGCGGGCCTCTCCAGGGCGGAGGACTGGAGGCCGCGGATCAAATCCTTGCGGCGCTCGCTCTTCGTGGCCCGGGCCCGGGCCCCCCGGTTCAGCCACTTCATCTCGATCTTGAGGATGGCCCTGCGGCGGTAGTCCGCCCGCTCCAGGGCTTCCCACCTCTCCCGGCGCCGCTGGAGGAAGTTCGTGTAGCCCCCGGGGCAGCCGTAGACGCGCCCCTCGTCGATCTCCCAGATCGAGGAGCACACGGCGTCCAGGAAATACCGGTCGTGGGTGACCACCACGAAGGCGAAGGGCGAGGCGGCGAGCTTGGCCTCCAGCCACTCGATGGTCTCCACGTCCAGGTGGTTCGTGGGCTCGTCCAGAAGGGCCAAGTCCGCCCGGGCGCACATCAGGCGGGCCAGGGCGGCCTTCTTCACCATGCCGCCGGAAAGGGCGTCCATGGGGGTTTCGGGCCCCGGGAGCCCCAGCTCGGAGCAGTACGAGGCGTAGGACCGCTCCAGGACGAAGCCCCCCTCCTCCTCCATGCGCCGGGTCAGGGACTCGAACTCGGCGTCCCTGCGCTCCCCGCGGCCCATCGCCTCCGCGCAGGACTCGTAGAGGCGCACCAGGTTTACCGCCGGGGATTCGTCCTCCAGGAGGAAGGAACCCAGGGTCGCGCCCGGCCGGAAGCGCGGCAGCTGGGGAAGAACGGCCACCGCCAGGCCGCGCCTGCGGGAAACCGTTCCGTCGTCCGGGGGGAGATCCCCGGCCAGGATGCGGAGCAGGGTGGACTTTCCGCACCCGTTGCGGCCCACCAGGCCTACGCGGTCCCGGTCCGCCAAGCCCAGGGACACGCCGGAAAAGAGGAGGGTGCCGCCCATGTTCCGGGAGACGCCGTCCAGGGAGAGGATGTTCATGCGGGACGCACTATAGCCGGAAGCGCCGGGTCGGGGCAAGAAGGCTGCGTCACGGATACTCGCCGGCGCCCCGGCGCAGCACCTCCACCCGCCCTTCCCGCATGTCCAGGACCGTGGACACCCGGCGCTCCTGCTCCTCCCCGGGATCCAGGACAAGGTCAATGCCGGGTATACCCTCGATCTCCCAGCCCCCGGAAAAGAGGAGCTCCTCCGGGAAGTCCGCCTCCTCCGGGTCCATGCCCAGCAGGGTCCGCTTGGCCGTGACGGAGAGCAGGGGAAGGCCCAGGGCGTCCACGAGGGCGCAGGGCACGGGGTTTTCCGGGATGCGCACCCCCAGTTCGCCGCGCCTAAGGTCGAAGTCCTTGGCGGCCCGGTTCGTGGAGGGAAGGATGAAGACATAGGGCCCCGGCACGAGCTTCTTGATCGTACGGAAGGAGACCGTGTCCAATTCGCAGAGCTCGGAGACCTGCTGGAGGGCGGAACAGATGACGGTGAGAGGGGCGTCCACCCCCTTGCCCACGAGACGCTTCAGCTTGGTTATGCCCTCCGGGGAGGCGATGGAACACCCCACGCTCCAGCTGGTGTCCGTGGGAAAGGCCGCCAGACCGCCCTTGCGGAGCAGGTCCGCCGCCCGCCGGAGTATCCTGTCGTCGGTGTTCCCGGAGACTACGTACTCAATCATGGCTCGAACAACCTCACGCGCTTCCCGATCCATCGGCGCGGACGCCCGAATCGGCCCCGTATCCCCCTAAGGAAAAGCTTCCACGGGATTGCCGCGCAGGGGAAGATACCATATCGCGGCCCGCATGGACAGGCCCGGCCCCCAACGCCCGCCGGGGGCCTAGGAAAGAAGCCGGATCTTGCGCGCTATGGAGATAGGATCGACGCGACGCCCCCCGGACCCGGATCCATCGAGCCTGTTCCGGTGATCCGCCGGGTATTGTCGGGAAGGGCTTCCCTTACGGGGCCGCCCGGGCCCCGGCCACCCGGTTGCGGCCGGTTTCCTTGGCCTTGTAGAGGGCACGGTCCGAGGTCTCCAATAGGGCGGAGGGGGTCTGGGCGTGGTCCGGGGCCACCGCCACCCCCAGGCTCGCGGTGATGCGCACCGGGGAAGGCTGCCCGTCCCGGGAGGAGGGCAGATGGAGCCGGACATCCTCCGCGCGGCGGCGCAGGCGCTCCGCCACGGCGAGGGCCTCGTCGAATCCCGTGTTGGGCAGCAGGAAGGCGAACTCGTCCCCGGAAAGCCGGGCCGCCACGTCGCCGTCCCGGAGGGCCAAGCGGAAGGCGCCCCCCGCGGCCCGTATCGTCGCGTCCCCCGCGGAGGGCCCGAAGGCCCCGTTGATCTCCCGGAAGTGGTCCAGGTCCAGCATGACCAAGGCCAGGCGGCGGCCCCCGCCGAGCCCGGTGGAAAAGCGGTTGGCCAGGGTCTCCTCCAGGAAGCGGCGGTTGAAGAGCCCCGTGAGAGCGTCCTCCACGGCCCTCCGGCGGGCCACCTCGCCCCAGCGGACCAGGTCGTTCAGGAACCGGGAGGACTCGTCCAGCCAGGAAGACAGGACGCGGCCCATGGAGGAAAGGAGCTTCCTGCCTGTCCCGGGGTGCTCGAAGACCAGGCGGTAAAAATCCCGGCCCTCCAGGACCAGGAGTATCGTCTCCTCCTCCGCCTGGCAGGTGGCGGAGCGCGGCTCCCCCTCCACAATGGCCATCTCCCCGAAAAACCTCCCGGGGCCGAACTCGTAGATTTTGCGGCGCGTCCCGTCCGACTGGGCGACGAAGGACCCGACGCGCCCCGACAGGACTATGAAGAGCTCCTCCCCGCGCTCGCCCTCCCGGAAGACGACGGAATCCCGGATATAGCGCCGCTCCTTGAGGAACCCGGCCGCGATCTCCACCTCGGGGCCGCTCAGGCCGGAAAAGAGGGGCGATCCGGCCAGGAAATCCGCGAGGCGGCTCAACCCGGCCTCCCCAGGGGAAGAACGCGGCTTCCGCCCGCGCCCCAGGCCTCCAGAAGGCTCTCCTGGGTCTTCGCGAAGAGCCCCTTCCAATCCTCCCCGTCCACGGGCCAGATCGAGTACACGACGGAGGCGGAGAACGGGAAGAAGGGCGCCCCTTCCGAGGCCGGAAGGGAATCCAGTCCGGCTATCCTCTCCGCGACCAGGGACGCCAGCTCCACGGCTGTCTCCCGGGGGCACTCCGGGACGATGACCGCGGTCTCGTTGCTCCGGATCCGGACGGCCCATCCGCGGCCGATCTGGCGCACCGCGGACTGCAGGACCCCGGCTATCCGTATCATGGCAGCGTCGCCGGCCGCGTGCCCCCGGGAATCCACCAGCGTCTTGAAACGGTCGGGCTTGAGCAGGATGAGGGCCGCGGGCGCGACCAGGGATTGGGGGAACTCCTCCTCCACGAAGGCCTTGGACCAGAGCCCCGTCCCGGGGTCCTCGTAGGCCTGGCGGTGAAGCTCCCGCACCCAGGGCGCGTTTTCGGAGATGAGCCGGTTCGTGGACCTCAGGCGCCCGGATATCATGGCCAGGCAGCGGAGCAGGAGCCGGGCCGCCGCGTCCGGCCTTTCCCGGGCAAGATCCTCGGGGGACAGGGCCGGCCCCGGGAACACCACGAGCTCCGTATCATCCACCGCCTCGGCGCAGGCGTCGTACACGGCGCCCCGGGCGTAGTCGAAATCCCCCAGCACGTCCCCGGACGCGAAGAGGGCCATCTCGTCCTCGCCGCCTTCGGCCCGGGGCCGGAAGACCCGGATTCCCCCGCTCCGGATCACGTAGAACCGAAGGGCCTCTTCGCCCTCCCGAAAGAGCCGGGCGCCCTTCGACAGCTTGAGTATGCCCGCCCGGGTGGCGGCGTACTCGACGTCGTCCTCCGGGAGGGAAGCGAAAATTTCGGTTTTTTTGAGCAGGGCGGAAAGCCCGGGATCCGCGGCGGGTCCCGAGGAAGCCTGCTGCATGATCCGGCCCTCCTGGTTCGAGTATAGGGGCCTGCCGCGGCCGGGGTCAAGCCGAGGCCCTTCCCGGGAGGCGAGCCCGCCCTTACAGGTCGACATCCAGGAGCAACCTCAGGGACCATTCCCCCCGTTCCGGGGCGAATTCGACCTCCCCCCAGGCGTACGGCCGGAGCCGCGCCAAGGCTCCCACCAGGGGCGCGAAATATAGGGAGAGCCGCGCGTACATCGAGTGGAGGAAGCCCCCCGCCGATACCGCGGCCCTCCCCCCGGCCCTCAGGACGAAACGCCGGAGATAGACCGGCCCCAGCCTGCCCTGCGCCTCCAGAACCAGGGGCGCCGCGGAGGCGTCCGCGTAGGCGTAGAAGCTTCCCCCCTCCGTCCCGGAGAAAGCCTCGTAGGAGGGGTAGGATGCGTCGCCGTAATATCCCAGGGCGAGGCTGCCGTCCCGGTGGTAGCTCCGGATGGTCCGGCCCTCCGGGCCGTAGTTCAGGCCGGGCGCGAGGGAGTATGCCCCGTACAGGTCCAGAGACAGGGAGGCGGGGAGGGCGCGCAGGAAAAGCGCGGTTTCGATCCCGGGAAGAAAAGAGAAGTCCTGCCGCGCCGGCGGCTGCGGAAGCGCGCCGAACAGGAGAACTCGGAATCCGAAACCCTTGCTCGCCGCGGGGCGCGTAATATCCTGCCCCCAGCGCCCGTAGGATACGGCCGCGCTCCCCAGGGCGAGGGCGTCGTCGTAGCCCCGGTAAGGGTCGCGGGGGTCCGCCCAAGCGAATCCGGTTATCCCCGCCTCGGCCCGCAATCCCAAGGTCACGCCGCCGTAGAGGGGAAAATCCCGGTCCGCCGCTACTCCTAAATACCCCTTTTCGAGTATCCCCGAGGAATAGGACTTGAACGTGTCGGATACCTTGAGTACGACCGCGGCGGCTCCCCCCGTAAGCCCGAGGGCGGCCGAAAGATTCAGGGCGGCAAGGTCGGGCACCCATTCCGCCCGCAGGTTCAGGGCGAACCGCTCCGCGGGGTCCGCGCCGACGGCGGCCGCACCCAGGGACCACAGGCTCCCGGAGGAGAGGGTGAAGACCGTGTACCAGAATCGGGGAAGGATCCAGGGAAGAACGGAAT
>CAYTYG010000095.1:0-10351 GCA_964441515.1 uncultured Treponema sp. | reverse complement strand
GCGGTTTTTCAACCCGAAGGCGGCCAGCACCAGGGTCGTGGCGCCCGAGAGCACCTTTACGATCGGGAAGAAGACGGTCGAAAAGAACCGCATTGGATAGGCCACAAAGCCCGCTATGGCCTCGGGCTTGGCCAGCGCCAGGCTCTTGGGGACTAGTTCCCCTAACACGACGGACAGGAAGGTGGTGGCCACGACGACCGAGGCCAGGGCCGCGGGCTCCGCGCTACCGGGCGCCATTCCCGCGCGCCGGAACGCCTCCGCCAGGTCCCCGGCCAGCGTCGCCCCGCCGAAGGCGCCGGCTATCGTTCCGACGAGGGTGATGACGATCTGCACCGTCGACAGGAAGGGGGTCGGATCCTCCAGGGTTTTCAGGGCGAGCTTGGCGCCCTTGTGCCCGTCCTCCGCGCTCTTCTGCAGGCGCGCCTTCCGGGAGGAGACGATGGCCATCTCGGATAGGGAGAAAAATCCGTTTATCAGGATCAAGGCAAGGATAACGAGGATTTCGCTGTTCATGGCTGCTACGGACGCCGGACTGGGGTGCCGGGGGAACGCGTACCGCGCTCGGGGATAGGGGGACTACGTGGGGGGACATCCTCGGAATCGCCGGGATGGGAGGCTTCGGACTCTCCGCCGGCCGCTTGTGTATACATGGACAAGATTTTATTACGGATATGGCGGTTTGGCAAGCCTTGCCCGGGCCTCCCCGGGGCGCCATCGGGAGACGAGACGTTCCCGGCCCGCGGGCCGGGAACTCCGGTGTCGTCCTAGGGAAGTATCCTCCGGGCCTCGACGTAGAAGCGCTTCTCCGGCGCCTCCCCCATGGAGAAAGTCTTCCTGGGCATCACCCCGTCCCGTATGACGGTTCCGAAGAATCCCGCCTTGTCGATGGGCGGGAGGTAGATCCCGAGGTTGCCCGGCTTCGCGGCCAGGGAAACCAGGCTCTCCCGGCCGTGGATGAAGTCGATCCCCGCCCCCGGATGCCGCGCGAGGAAAGCGTCCAGAAATTCCTGTATGGTGCCCGCGGCCAGGTTCGCCTTCGGCCTCGGGAACCGGACCAGCCGGGCGCCGGAGGCGGAGACGACTGCGAACCTATGCTCCGGGGCGCCCTCGTCCACGGCCGCGAAGGCCGCGTCCGGCTCCGCCTCCTCGACGGAGCACTCCCCGCCCGCCGCTATCTCCCGGAGGAAGGCTTTTTCGTCCGCCCGGAAGAGGACCCGGTGGATAGGGTGGAAGGGAAGGCCCTCGTCGTAGATGTTCACCAGCTCCACCAGGGCCCAGCGCGCGGGGTGATCCCTCAGGATGGGGCTGCCCGCGTTCGCCTTCTTGATCTCTTCCCAGGATGCCTTGGCCGTGGCCAGGGAGTGGTTGCCGTCCCCCACCGCGAAGAGAAGCACGTCCCGAGTGCCGTAGCGGCGGTAGTAGGCCTCGGGATCGGCCAGGGCGGCCAGCGCGTCGGCGACGGCGGAGAGCGCCTTTTCTTCCCGGACCTGCCAGCCCCGTACGCGGCCGGAATCCTTCATGAGCTCGAAATCGTACACGGGCTTCTGGGAATCCCGTGCGGCGTAGAGGGGCTCCAGAACGCTCCGGGCAGGGTCGTCCAGCAGGAGCATGATGTGGGGTATTTCGAGGGGGGCGCCCCTGCGTATCATCAGGCGCGGGGGAAGGCGCTCCACGATTGTCCGCTCCGTGGGGCGGATCAGGGAGCCCGCGCCCTCGCCGTACTCGTAGCGCTCCAGGTCCACGGCTATCAGAAGCCCCTTCCGGGGTTCCTTCTCGAAGGGGGTTCTGCGCTCCACCAGGATGAATCCCTTCCCGGCGCTGGAAAGGACGTCCCGGGCCAGGTACTCGTTCATGGCCGACTGAATGCCCCGGATCCGAGCCTCCTTGTCCGGATCCTCCAGGTAGCACTCCGGGAAGATCAGGTTCAGCGTGGAGGGGGAGGACCCGACGCAGGCCTTCACGCCCTCCCAGTATTCCCGCTCGCTGGAGTACTGGTCGCAGGCGACCACGGCCCATTTACCCCAATCCGTACCGGCCGCGGGAAGGTAGATCTCCGGGACTTTGACGCCCACGGCCGCCAGTTTTTCCTCGAGTGTCGGCATACAGGCTCCTTGCGCAAGCGTATTGTTGGAAGAGACTTCGAGTATGCGGGAGTATCAGGGTTTCGTCAAAGGGTCGCCGGGGTTTCCCCCGGGATTCCCGCTCCTCCTGCGGAGGTAGGCCTTCAGGGCGGCCTTATAGATCAGGGCCGAGCCCGCCACGGCGGCCGCGAAGGCCGGGAGGATCACGAAGGCCGAAGAGGAAAGGCGCAGGAAGGGCGCCAGAACGAGGCCCCAGAGGGCCAGGGCGCCGAAGAACAAGGCGGCGGTGACCGCGAGATTGAAGGCCGTGGCCGCGAGGAAAAAAAGGATGCCCGGCCCCCTGCTCATTCGGGGCTCTTCCGGGAGGGGAAGAAGCTTGTGGCCGCCACCAGGAGAGCCCCCACCACCACGGCGGAATCGGCCGCGTTGAAGGTGGGCCACCTTTCCAGTCCGAAGAGCCCGTAGAATTTTACGCTTATGAAGTCCACGACCCCCGCGGGGCGCAGAAGCCGGTCCACGATGTTGCCCAGCCCTCCCCCCACGATCGAGGCGAGGGCCCAACGCTGAAGGGGCGTCACCTCGTCGTTTCGGAAGTAATAGAGGAGTATGCCCAGGATAAGGGTCAGGGGAAGGAGGGAAAACAGGACGGCCCTCAGCCACGGCGGAAGGCTGTCCCCTATGCTGAAGGCCACGCCGGTGTTTCGGGAATGCACGATCCAGAGGAAATCGTCCATCGCCCGGAAGGCTATGGCGTTCCGGGGTATCCTCCCGGCCACGAGGGCCTTGGACGCCTGGTCCAGGGCCAGAATCCCCGCCGATAGGATAAAGGGGCGGTAGCTGCGAGCCTTGTCTCGATCCATCCTGTGTCTCCTGCGAAAGTACGACTACGTTGTATCAAAGCCCCGTGGGCACGTCGAGGAAAACGGTCTCCAGGCCCTTCTCCCGGGCCAGCTTCTCCGCCACCGCCTTCACTCCCCACACTTCCGTGGCGTAGTGCCCCGCGGAGATGACGTTCAGGCCCTCCTCCTGGACGGCGTGGTAGGTGGAATGGGAGGGCTCCCCGGTGACGTAGAGGTCCAGCCCCTCCCGGGCGGCCTCGAGGGCCTCGAAGGGGGCGCCCCCGGAGACTACCGCGGCGGTCGAGATGCGGTCCGGACCGAAGGGAAGAACGCCGCGGGGGCGGTCCCCCGAGGGGAGGACCCGGCGCACCGCCTCCTCCAGGGAGATGGGAGGCTCGATCCGGCCCCGGAAGCCCAGGGAAACCCCGTGGTACTCGCCGAAGGGCTTAATGTCCACAAGCCCGAGCATGCGGGCCAGCACGGCGTTGTTGCCGTACTCCGGGTGGGCGTCCAGGGGCAGGTGGCAGGCGTACAGGGCGATGTCCCGCTCCAGGAGGAAGCGTATCCTTTCCATCAGGACGCCCTCGATCCGGGCGGGCCGGCCCCAGAAGAGCCCGTGGTGGACGAAGAGAACCTGGGCGCCCTCCTCCTCGGCCCTCCGGAAGGTCTCGGCGCAGGCGTCCACGGCAAAGGCCGCCCGGCGGATGGGCTCTCCGGACCGCCCGACCTGCACCCCGTTCAGGGAATCGTCCAGCTTGCCGAAGGACTCGATTTCGAGGAAGGAGCGGCACCAAAGGTCCAGTTCGTCCAAATCCATGGAATCCAGTATAACGGCGCGGCCGGGGATGGTCCAGGGATGCCTCCCAGGCGGACTTTCCCAGCGGTCCGGGTCAACGATCCCGGGGAAAGAGCCGATGTACGGGGTTGATGCCCAGCCGGACGAGGAAGTATAGGTAGGCGAATCCGAAGCCCGCCAGGTGGGTCAGGTGGGCCACGCCGCTTCGGAAGGAGAAGAGCTGGGACAGGACCTCGATGGCCGTGTACGCCAGGACCAAGACCGGCGCCCGCACGGGGAGTATGCCCCAGACGAGTATCCGGGAATCCGGGAAGAGGGTCGCGAAGGCCAGGAGCACGGCGTAGACGGCCCCGGAGGCGCCCAGGAGGAAGACGAGCCAGGAGCCGGTCGCGGCGTACACCGCGAAGGAAAAGACGCCCGCCAGGATGCCCGTAAGGAAATAAAAAAGCAGGAACTCGGTGGAGCCTATACGGCGCTCCACCTGGGTACCGAAGAAAAAGAGCCCCAGCATGTTGAAAAAGAGGTGGGACAGGTTCGCGTGGGCGAACATGTAGGTGACGACCTGCCAGACCTGGCCCTGGGCCACCAAGGCCGGAACCAGGACCAGCTTCATAAGGAAGGCGCCGGAAAGACGGGACAGGAAGAACACACCCGCGTTGACGGCTATGAGAACGAGGGTGGCGTTGTAGTACCGGAAGGGGAAGGGCCGGCGAAGGACGGGTTCGGATCTCATGGGGTATAATGTATGGAGAAACGGCCCGGGGTTCAACCCGGTTTACCCGTTCTGGAGTCTTTCATGCCCGTTGGCTTACCGCCGCCGCGAGCCCCCAACTGCCTCGCGTGCCGGCATTTCCTCGTAACCTGGGAGCCCGAATGGCCGCGGGGCTGCCGGGTTTTCGGCATCAAGACCCGCGGCCTGCCCTCCGCCGAAGTCTTCGCGGCCACGGGCACCCACTGCCCCGCCTTCGAGCCGGCGGAGCCCCGGAAGCGTCCGGAACCCGCCCCCCCCGGGGAGGCCGGCCCGGACGGGGACGGGGATGGAGGAATCTGGGCGTAGTCGGGCCTAGCAGGGAC
Organism: uncultured Treponema sp.; assembly: GCA_964441515.1. Lineage (GTDB taxonomy): Bacteria > Spirochaetota > Spirochaetia > Treponematales > UBA12059 > JAAYUR01. Next base: position 5,561 of record CAYTYG010000095.1, on the reverse strand, counting down.
CGTCCCGCACGGGGGGACCTCGATCGGGCGCTCCGGGTGCTATTCGCCCTCCCGGACCGAAACGGGCATCCATCCCGGAAGGTCCGAGATATCGTACCCCAGCTTGCCGGGGCCATCGTCAGAACCCGGCTCATCCGGGGCATAAGAGAAGGATCCCGAACGAATATCGATCCAGTAATCTCCGCCAACATTGTTTCCGTCAAGGCAGACTATGAAATAGTACCCCGTGCTCGACGGCTTCGCCACGATCTTGGAATAGAGGTTCCCCCCGCCGATATCGTCATTCTCGCCCAGGATGGTTTGGCCGTTCGGGGCCAGAAGGACTAGATGAGTGTCCGCGGGTTTCGTGGCTTCATACGTCTGGATCGTATAAGTCGTCCCGCCGGTAAGCCTGACGACCATCGCGTCCCTGTCTCCGGCCGCGTGGAAGGTATGATACTGAGCCGGATCATCCACGAACATCTCGTTCGATGTCCTAGGATAGTCCGGTTCGTAGTCGTCCACCGTATCGGGTTCGACGTACAGGTCATCCATAAGCTCGACGTAGTCCGCCCAGGAATTCTCCCCGAACTCGAGGATGCTCCGATACAACGAAGGCGGATAGTAGGGGCCTATCGCACTGGCCAGCCAGAAGTTGTGGAATATGGAGAGTCCGCCGGCGCTCCCGTAGCGGCCGCCGTAACTCCGGAACGAGGTGACGGCGGAGCCCAGCCTGGACAACACCTTGTCCGCCCGGGACTTCAGGGAGGGAGCCCAGGAGACAATATTATTCATCAAGACCCGGAGGTCCGAGTAGTACCATGTTCCCATATAAACGCCGTACTCGGCCGCACGGTCGAGGGCCTCGGCCCGGTAGGGATCGCCCTGGATGTAAGCGATCGCCGCCTTCCCGAAATCGTCCAGCGCGGAGGCCAGGGCCGAGATTTTGGAAAGATCGACGGTGGCCAGGGTGAAAGCCCGATTGATGGAAGTTTGGGAGAAATAACCGTATGCGCTGTCGCAGATCGCTTTTCCAAGGTCGTTCCCGCTCACGGCGGGATCGTCCAGGATCTCCTCCAGGGCCTCCCAGGACCAGCACTCCGCGGGGAAGACCTCCTCGGAGAAGACCATGTAGTCGACGCTGTCCATGACCTCGTACCCGAGCTCCACGCCCCCCATGAGGCAGGCTTAGGGGAAGAAGAGGTCTACGTTCCGGCCCGTCTTGGACTTGATGTAGGCGGTCAGGACGGCGAGCTCCCGGTGGGAAAGGCAGTCCCCGGACCCCTCTTCCTCGTCTCCGTCGTCGTCGAAGCCGATGCCCCGGGGGGACGCGCCCCCGGCGCCGTACGACAGGTCGCCGTAGGTTCCCCCGGTATTGGCGTCGTCGAAGCCCCCGCCGTGGTTGAAGACCGAGTACACCACGTAGTCCGCCGGCCGGTTCTCCCACGCCCAGTCGATGAAGGCCGTCGAGTCGCCCACACCCCCGGAGTTCACCTCCACTATGCTTTCCTCCAGGTCGTCCGCGAAGGCGCCTCCTGTGAGGTGGTAATACCCGTCCCGGAAGGGGGACGTGTAGAGCTCGCCGTCGACGGTTCCCGTGTATCCGTCCATCAGGACCACGATATCCAGGACGTCCCCCGCGTCCCGGGCCTCCAGGTCCTCCAGGGTCTCGAGGTAGTTCGAAATGAAACCGTGTTCCGTCTCGAACTCGTAGTCGATGTTATTGTCCACCGCGAAGTGCACGAGGATGAGCCAGCGACCCGGCTCCCGGGGCGGGGGGCTCGAAGCCGGGTTCTTGCAGGCGGGCAGGAGGAAAAGCAGGGCGAAAAATGTCAGAAGAAACAATCCGATGGGAAAACGCCGTTTATACATCATTCGCTCCCGGAGAGCCGTATTTTCTAGGATCAACCTTACTGTATCACCGTCCGGATGGTCCCTCAAGTTTTTTCACTGCTAAGGCGCCGGGCGGAATCGCCCTCCTACCCTTAGCTTACGTCGCTTCTCTCCGTTTGACGATAGGTATGGATTCACGGGGTCGCTTGCGCGACCGACGTCATCCTGCTTCGGGCCTCCGGGCCGCCTCCGCTCGCTTCCGCGCGCTTCCTGCGCGCTCTTCCTCGCTCCCGCTCGGCGCTCGCTTCGTTTCGATTCCGCCCGAATATAAAAAAAAGCGGCCGTTCTTGTCGGAACAGCCGCTGCCTCATCCAAGGCGCCGGGCGGAATCGAACCGCCGCATAAAGGTTTTGCAGACCTCTCCCTTACCGCTTGGGTACGGCGCCATGTGCGCTAGCACATTTATAATAACATTCCTCTCGCCGCCCGGCCGTACTCGGACGGACGGCGCCATGTGCGCTAGCACATTAACAATCAACTTCCTTACGCCGCGCGATTATTATCGCACGGCGCCATGGGGAAGCTGAATATACGAAAAAAGGCTTCCTTTGTAAACCCCGCAAGACGGCTTCCGGATCCCCGGAAAGAAACGGCCGCCCTTCCGGGCGGCCGCCTGCTCGATTGCAAATCTGCGGGCTATTTGGCCGGGGATACGGCTTTCTTGGAAGCCTTAACCGGGGCCGATTCCTTTTCCTTCTTCCTCTTCTCCGAAGAGGCCGTCCAGAAGCTGACGAAGTTCGTCGCGATAAAGATGGTCGAGTAGACGCCCGAGACCATGCCCACGAGGAGCGCCAGGGCGAAGTCCCGCATGCTCCCCGTCGTGAAGAAGAAAATGGCCAGCACGGCCAGCATGGTGGTTACCGTGGTTATGATCGTCCGGCCCAGGGTCTCGTTGATCGACTTGTTCAGGACATTTACGAAGGGCTCGTTCGGCAGGATGCGCCGGTCCTCCCGGATGCGGTCGAAGATGACGATGGTGTCGTTGATGGAGTAGCCGAGTATGGTCAGGATCGCCGCCAGGGTGGAGGTGTTGAACTCCATCCGGGTCCACACGATGAAGCCGATCATGATGAGGGCGTCGTACAGGATGGCCAGGACGGCGCCTACGGCGTATTGCAGCTTGAACCGTACGGTCGCGTAGATCAGGATCACGAGGGTCGTAAAAAGCGTGATCTTCCATGCGTTGTCCGAGAGGTCCTTGGAGAACCGGGCGCCTACGAAGTCCGTCTTCATGACCACCACGCGGCCCTTGCCGAACGCGGACTCGAGGACCGTCCGGATGCGCTCGGCGCCCGTGGCGCTGAACTTGGTATCCGAACCGTCGTCCCGCAGGCGGATGATGTACTGCTGCTTGATTTTCTCCCCGATGTTCTGGACGGACACCGATCCCAGGGTCTCGCCGGCCGCGCGCACCTTATCGATGCCCGCGAACATCTCCGCCTCTCCGTCCGGCTCGCGGCAGAGCGTCAGGCCCTCCGGCCCCAGGCGGAAGTCGCCCTGGTAGGTCGGCACCAGGGACGCGGCGGTCTTCCCCGCCCCGTCGAAGGCCCGGGCCGAGACGCCGGCCTGGGCCGACAGCTCCCGGGCCAGGTCCGCCAGGGTTCCGGCGGCCTTTAGATCGTATACGATAGTCCTGTTCTCCACGTCGGCGCCCGTGAACACCAGAGTGGCCCGGTCCTCCCCCACGGACAGGACGGCGTCCCCGGACCCGGAATAGGAGACCTCGAAGGCCGGGTAGGCGAACTGCACGTACTGGTTCATTCCGGCCTGGAAGTCCACCCCCAGGTTGAACCCCTTCGTTGCCAGGCCGAAGAGGCTGAGGGCTATGAGAGCCGCGGACAGGAGCGCGGTGGCAAGGAACGCACGGTCGAAACGGAAGACGCGCTTCATTTGATCCTCCAGCTGATGGAAACGCCCTTGAGCCCCCGGTCGGTCCCGAAGTCAAAGAGCAGCCGGGACACGAAGAGGGAGGTGAACAGGGAGGAGATGTTGCCGATCGCGAGGCTGACGGCGAATCCCTGGATGGAGCCCGAACCCAGCTGGGCCAGGAACAGGGCTGCGATGATGGTCGTGATGTTGCCGTCCATGATGGCCCAGAAGGCCTTGTCGAATCCCGCGTCTATGGAGGCGCGGCGGCCCTTTCCCGCCCTGTACTCTTCCTTGATGCGCTCGAAGATGATGACGTTGGCGTCCACGGACATGCCCAGGGTGAGCACGAAGCCCGCGATGGCGGGGAGCGTCAGGGTCAGGTTGAAGCCCGCCAGGATGGAGAGCATCAGGTGGAGGTTGATCACCTGGGCCAGGGCGGCGTTGAAGCCCGCGCCCTTGTAGTAGACGAGCAGGAAGGCCATGACGGCCGCAAGGCCGATCAATACGGCTTTTTTCCCTTCCGCGATGGCGTCCTCCCCCAAGGAGGCGCCTATGGCCTGCTGGCTCTCCACGGAGAGCTCCACGGGAAGGGCCGCCGAGCGGAGGATGAGGGCGAGGTTCTCGGCCTCGTCCACGCTGAAGCCCGTCATGCGAACGGACTCCCGTATGGCCTCGGAGATACGGGCCCCGGCCTTGATCCTGTCGTCCAGGACCACCGCCATGGTCTTGCCCACGTTGGCGCTGGTGAGGGCGTAGAAGACCTCGCCGCCTTGGCTGTCCAGAACGAAGATGATGTTGGGCTCCCCGGTGATCGGGTCGTTCGTACGCTCGGCCCGTTGGATGGCGTTTCCGTCCAGCCCGGGCTCCTCGGTGATCACGAGGTACTGGCCCGTCCACTCGTCCAGGCCGTACTTGTCCTTCCTGTAGAACTTCCGGACTACGTAGCCCGCGGGAATCACGGAGGCGTCCGCCACCCGGAGGTCGGAGTCGATGCCGGCGGGATTCGTCACCAGGTACTGGTTGAGGCGGCTGGTGGCCTCGTCGTTGACGATATGGAAAGCCAGGCGCCCGCGGCCCATGATGATGGAGTTGATGCGTTCGGGGTCCGCGGTGCCCGGGATCTCGACGTAGATCCCGTCGTCGCCCTGCCGGCGGATGACCGGCTCCGTGAGGCCGAACTTGTCGATCCGGTTGTTGAGCACCTCCAAGGCCCGGGACATGGCGTCCTCCCGCTCCGAGAGGGAGAGGGAATGCCCGAGCTTCTGCTCCAGCGCCGGAAGGTCGGCCCGGATCACGACGCTCATGCCGCCCGAGAGGTCCAATCCCAGCTGGACGACGTTGTTCTGCAGGTTCTTGAGCTTGAGAATCCGGGTCCGGTAGTGGTCCTCGATCTCGGTCATGGCGGATTTGCGGGAATCGTACGCGGCCAGGATGGAGGCCGCGGACCAGGAGGCCGGCGCGGGCTTTCCGAGCTGCTTATAAAGCTTCCGGGCCCTGTCGGCCATCCAGTCGAACCTGGCGGACAGGGAAGCGTCCCCGGAAGACCGGGCCGCCGCCTCCAGCTCCGCGAGGTCGGTCCGCGCCATGCGCCACGCGTACTCGCGGATCTGTTCGCTGGAACCCGTCGCGAGGGCCTTTTCGTCCTTGGGGGTAAGGAAATACCACCGGATGGACGGCGTCAGGAACAGGAACGCGAGCGCCAATACAACCAGCACGATGAGCAAGCGCTTCGTCTTATTCATTGAAAACTCCAGTCGTCACGAGGATGGGAATGCCTCCTCGGGGCGCCCCGGGGGCGCCCCGGGGGCTTACTTCTCGGG
>CAYTYG010000094.1:4042-10433 GCA_964441515.1 uncultured Treponema sp. | reverse complement strand
TCTCGACGTCCCCGACGGAAAGCTTCCCTTCTTTTTTCTCCACCGTGACGCCGGGCCAGTTCCCGATGCGCTGGCTGCTCCCCGTCAGGGCGTTGAACAGGGTCGTCTTGCCGCAGTTCGGGTTCCCGACCACGGCCACTGTGAGGGTTTTCGATATCACCATGCTACTTCTCCGTCCCTGCCGCTTTCTCGATCTCGAGCACTTCGGCCTCGGCCTTCCTCAGGGAAAGCTTGAACCCCCTCAGCTCGATCTCCACGGGATCCCCCAGGGGGGCCGACTTCAAAAAAACAAACTCCGTGTTGCGGGTAAGCCCCATGGAGAGCAGCTTCGCCCGATACCCTTCCTCCCCGGGCTTGTACCCGGATATCCTGGCCCTGTCTCCCGGTTTTAAACTCATCATCGTATCCATCATCACCCCTTTACAGGAATTCTGTTCACGGTTTCCCAGTCGAGCATAATCCGGGTTTCCCCGGTCCGAATCAGGAAGGGATTATGTATCCCGCCGGCCAGGACCTCGACGACGCCCCCCTTCCCCAGTCCCAGGGGGAACAGTTTCCGGAGCAGGTCCTGGGGAAGCCGGTCGGAGGCGACCACGCAGGTTTCGCCGCTTTTCAGGCTGGAAAGGTGCCTTCCGCGGCGGCAGTGCCCGGTTCCGCAGGATTCCGTTTCCGCCGCCCCACGCCTATGCTGAAATCGCCTTCCGCAACTCATCGGTGCATACCTCCTAGTACAAACAGCCGCTTGAAATTTATTTGTTAGCTTTATATAACTATGTATGTTGATTCTACCTTTTTGTCAAGACATCCCAGGAAGCGGGGGAAACTCGTTGACGTAGTTCCGCGGGGCATGTTAGATTATAAAAACACTGATAGCATTGACTAACTTGGACGCCCATGGAATCGGTTTTCGCGCGGCTTAAGGAGTGAAGGGATGAGAATCTCGGAAGCTGGTATAGGCCAGGAATTCACGGTCAAAGCAGTTCTCCTAGCCCGCGAGGTGGGACGCCGCCTGGCCGACATGGGATTCACGGAAGGCGCGAAGGGAAAAATCATACGCCGAAGCTTCTTCCATGGGCCCATCCAGGTTCGGATACGCGACTACGACGTGCTCATCCGCCGCTGCGAGGCCGCGGGCATCGAGGTGATCCCTGAAGGGGAGTTGTCCGGAGACATGGGCAGTCGGGCAGCCCCGGGCGCCGGCGGGCGGCACCGCCGGTGGGCGCACGGAGGCTTTGGTGGACACCGGCATGGCGGTCGGCACTGCGCGCCGGATGCCGCGGGGTTCGCGAAAGAAGAGAACGGATGAACGCGATCCTGAACCGCGTGATCCGGATAGCCCTGGCGGGAAACCCCAATTGCGGAAAAACAACCCTTTTCAACGCCCTCACGGGTGCCCATCACAAGGTGGGAAACTACCCGGGCGTCACGGTGGAGAAGAGGGAGGGCTCCCGGGAGCACAGGGGCATCGAGTATCGTTTCGTGGATCTTCCCGGAACCTACTCCCTCACGGCGTATTCCTTGGACGAGGTGGTGGCCCGGGACTTCGTGCTGGAGGAAAAGCCCGATGTCATCGTCGACGTCCTGGACTCGACGAACCTGGAGCGCAACCTTTACCTCTGCCTCCAATTCCAGGAATTCGACATCCCCGTGGTGGGCGCCCTGAACATGACGGACGAGGCCGAGGCGAAGGGGATCACGGTGGACGCCGAGGCCCTGGGCCAAGTCCTCGGAATCTCCATGGTCAAGACCGTAGGGACCCGCGGCGAGGGAATCGAGGAGCTCCTGGACGCCGTCCGACTTGCGATGGAAAAAAAGTCCGGCGGGAAAAAACCCGGGTACGGAACCGAGATCGAGGAGCGCATCGCCCCCCTGGCGGAGCTTGTCGCGGCCGATCCTTCCTTCGCGGAAAGCCATCCGGCGCGGTGGATCGCCATAAAACTCCTGGAGAAGGACGCCCATGTCTCCCGCATCCTGGCCGGCCATGCCCGGGAAAAGGAGATCCTGGCAATCCGGGACGAATCGGTGGCCTGGATCGAGAAACACTTCGGGAAGGATTCCGAGATCGTAGTGTCGGAACAGCGCTACGGGTACATACGGGGCGCCGTGCGGGAGACCGTGAAAATCGTTCGCAAGCCGGACTTCTCCCTCACGGAGTCGATCGACAAGATCATCATGAACCGCTTCCTGGCCCTGCCCATCTTTGCGGCCGTGCTCTGGGGTGTTTTCCAGATCACCTTCCTGGTCGGGGAATACCCCATGGGATGGTTGGAAAGCTTTTTCGGATGGCTCTCGGGCGCCGCGGAAACGGCTATCCCGGAGGGGGCGCTCCGGTCCCTCGCGGTGGACGGCATCCTGGCCGGCGTCGGGGGGGTCTTCTCCTTCGTGCCCCTCATCGTGATCCTCTTTTTCTTCCTGTCCATCCTGGAGGATGTCGGCTACATGTCCCGCGCGGCCTTCGCCACGGACCACCTCCTGCATTCCTTCGGGCTCCACGGGCAATCCATATTCCCCATGATGCTCGGCTTCGGGTGCTCCGTCCCGGCCATCATGGCGGCGCGCACGCTCAAGAGCCCCCGGGACCGCATAGCCACGGTGATGACGATCCCGTTCATGAGCTGCGGGGCGAAGCTCCCGGTCTATGTGCTCCTGGCGGGGGCCTTCTTCCCGGACAACGCCGCGAACATGGTCATGCTCATATACGCCCTGGGTGTGGCGCTGTCCTTGGGCTCCTCCCTCTTCCTGCACAACACGATACTCAAGGGCGAGCAGACGCCCTTCGTCCTGGAGCTCCCCCCCTACCGGGCGCCTACTTTACAGGGCATCCTCTGGCACGTCCGGGAAAAAACCTGGCAGTACGTAAAGAAGGCGGGAACGGTCATCCTGGCCGCCTCGGTCCTGATCTGGGCCGTTACGGCCTTCCCGGTCTACGAACCCTCGGGGGCCGAGATCGAATCCCTGAGGTCGGAGTACGCCGCGAAACACCCGGGCTCGAATACGGACGCCGAGGACGCATGGCTCGCGGCCGCTACGGCCGAGGCGGGCTTGGAGTACAGCGTCGCGGGCAGGATCGGGAAGTTCCTGGAGCCCGTCTTCCGCCCCCTCGGCTTCGACTGGAAGATCGGAGTGGCCACGGTGACGGGATTCGCGGCCAAGGAAGTCGTGGTATCCACCCTGGGCATTCTGTACCGCGTGGGCACCGGGGAGACCGAGGAGAGCGAAGGCCTGGTGCAGGCCCTGCGCTCCTCCCCGACCTTCAATCCCCTCGTGGCCTTCGGGCTGATGCTCTTCACCCTGGTCATCCCGCCCTGCTTCGCGGCCCTGGCCACGATACGCGCCGAACTCGGCTGGAAGTGGCTGGGCTTCGTGGTAGCCTATCTGCTGGTCCTGGGCTGGGGCCTGGTTTTCCTCGTCTACCAGGTAGGCTCCATGGCGAATCTCGCGGGATAGGCCTTCGGGAAAAGTCCCGTTCGAGTACTCAGTCTATCGGGTTCCTGAGCGTCCCAATCCCCTCGATCTCCACCTCGCAGACATCCCCCTTCTTCATGTACAGCGGGGGCTTTCGGGCCATGCCCACCCCCGCGGGGGTTCCCGTAACGATGACGTCCCCGGGCTCCAGGGTCATGACCTGGCTCAGGATGGAGATCAGGTCCTCCACACCGAAGACCAGGTCGGAGGTTGAGCCGTCCTGCATCACCCGGCCGTTCAGGCGGGTGGCGATTCGAAGACCCCGCGCCCCTTCCGGGAGCTCGTCCGGAGTGACCAGCCAGGGTCCGAAGGCGCCGGTGCCGTCGAAGTTCTTGCCCAGGGTCCACTGCGTAGTCCTCTTCTGGTAGTCCCGGACGGAGGCGTCGTTGAAGACGGAATAGGCCCCCACATGCCTCAGGGAATCGGACCGGGAGACCCGGCGGGCCCTTCGCCCCAGGACGACCGCAAGCTCGCCTTCGTAGTCCAGCTGGTCCGATATCTCCGGCTTCCGGATCGCCCCTTCGTGGCCCACAAGGCAGGAGGGGAACCGGGCGAAAATCGTGGGATACTCCGGCAGCGTCATCCCGGTCTCTGCGGAGTGGTCCCGGTAGTTCAGCCCCACGCAGAGGATCTTGGAGGGCCGCTCGAGGGGCGGCCGGAAGGTCAGGCTCCCCGGATCCAGGGCCGGCGCCGACTCGAGTTCCTTCCCCACGGAGCGGAGGTCCGCCCCGGACGCCAAAAGGTCGTCCAGCCCGCCGGGATAGTCCGAAGAACCCTCTTCCAGTCCCCGAAGCTCGCTTCCCGCGCGCACGCCCGTTCCGGCCTTTCCCGCGCGTTCGTACATGAACAGCCTCATTCTCGACTCCTTGTAACCCTTATTACGCTCGGTCCGTGCCTGTATCCCGCCGGTTATACTCCGGGTCCCGGCGCATCCCTTGCCGCGTTGCGGGACCGGGAAAGGACGGCTATACTCGCCTCATGCTGGACAGTTTGCTGTACGCCGACTGGGATGAGCCCCCGGCAGCCATGGAATTCTCGGGCACCTTCTCGGATATAATAAGCTCCACCGCGTCCGGCGTCGAGGCCATCCGGAACCGCCGGGAATCCGGGAACCTCCCCCGGGAAGCCGGGGATCCCTTTTGGGAATCCTGCATCCGCCTGTACGTCCGAGCCCCCGCCCTTGTCAACGTCCTCCTGAACTACAAGATCTGCGTGGAACACGGGCTTCCCCTGCATCCCACGGTCTACTACGACCTCTCCGAAGCCCGGAAATACAACCTCCGGTACCCCCTGGGCGAACTCGAGAGGGCGAACGTCCTCTACCGGGAAGCGGTGCAGATGGCCCGGGCCGTGGTGCGCCTGGATCCCGGCATCCGCGGCCTGGCCGGAGACCTGTTAAGAAAGCTTCCCGTCCAGGTCCGGGATTTCGTCTATACCGGCGTCCGGGACAAGTATACGTGGCGCGCCTCCGATCCGCAAAAGATACGGGCCCTCTCGGACAGGATCCTGGAAGCCTGCCGGCCCGCCGTCCTGGTGGGCGCGGCCCACGGATCCATACTCCCGGGGCTTTTCCTCTCGGAATATCTAAACGTGCCGCTCTACTTCGTCCGGTTCAGCATGTTCAAGCGCAAGGACGACGAGCCCATAATGTCCCTGTCGGATGAAGTCTACCTGTCCGCCTTCCGGGGCGGGACGGCCATCCTCTTCGACGAGGACGTCGCGAAGGGTACGACCCTGGAACTCTTCCAACGAAGGCTGGGACCCCTCTTCCCTTCCCACCATACGGCGGCGGTAATCCGGCACTCGGGGGCCTCCATACGCCCGGATTTCACGGCCCACACCTGGTGGGAATGAGGGGGGGAAGGCCGACGCTCCCGACCGGGTCGGCACGGACGAAGCCGTTCCGGGCGAAAAACATTTGAGTTTACGAAATTTCCTCTTGATCTTATCGAGAGTATCATGTATATATATACGCAGAGTTCCGTATAACTCTACGCTCAAAAAGCCCCGAGGTTTCAAACCTCCTTTTTCCTCGGGGCTTTCTTTTTTTCCCTTACAGGAATTATTGACTTTTTTATCGATTGCCTCCTATTATCCTTACTAATATTGAGTTGCGCGAGGCGAACATGGCTCGTATGAAGATTTCCTTTACGCCGTCCATCCGGCGCTTCCCTTCCTACATGCATATAATCCGGAACGCCCAGGCGAACGGCCACTTCTATATATCCGGGACCGTCATAGCCCAGGAGCTCAACCTGGAACCCATCCAGGTTCGGAAGGACCTGGCCATAACCGGGATCATCGGAAAGCCCAAGAAGGGCTATCCTGTGGACGCCCTTATCGCGGCGATAGAACGCTACCTGGGCTGGGACGAGGTGCACGAGGCGATCGTCGTCGGCGCCGGAAACCTCGGCTCCGCCCTGATGGGGTATCCCGAGTTCCGCATACACAACCTGCATATCGTAGCCGCGTTCGACACGGATCCGGACAAGATCGGCAATCGGATACACGGCGTGCCCGTGATAGGGCTGGCGGACCTGGAATCCACCGTCCGGGACGGGAAGGTCGAATACGCTATACTGACCGTCCCGTCCTCCAACGCCCAGGAGGTGACCGAAACCCTGGTGCGCAGCGGAGTCCGCGCCATCTGGAATTTCACGAACACGAAGCTCCGGGTCCCGGACGAGGTCATGGTGCACCGGGAGGACCTCTCCTCCGGCTACGCGCTCCTTTCCGTGATGCTTCAGACCTGCAAGGAACGCACTCCCTGAAGATGCCGGACGCGCTGGACCGGCAAGCCGAATACTTCCGCAACCGCCTGGCGAAACGGGACCGGCATCTCCGGAAATGGGCCCGCAGGGAATGCGTGGAGTGCTACCGGATCTACGACCGCGACATACCCGAGGTACCCCTGGCCGTGGACCGG
>CAYTYG010000094.1:0-4032 GCA_964441515.1 uncultured Treponema sp. | reverse complement strand
GTGGACCGGTACGGCGGGCATCTGCACATGGCCCTGTACGAGCGTCCCTACGACAAGCCCGAGGAGGAGGAACGCGCCTGGCTGGAAAGGATGCGCCGAGAAGCCTCGGAGGTCCTATCCGTCCCTCCGGACCGTATCGTCCTCAAAACCCGCCGGCGCCAGAGGGGGAACGACCAGTACGGGAGGATCTCCCGGGCAGGCCGGGAGATCGAGGTCCGGGAGGGGGGGCTCTCCTTCCGGGTTAATCTGACGGACTATCTGGACACGGGGTTGTTCCTGGACCACCGCGGCACCCGCTGCAGGGCCAAGGCCGACGCACCCGGCCGCCGCGTCCTGAACCTCTTCTGCTATACCGGGAGTTTTTCCGTGTACTCGGCCTCCGGCGGCGCCGCGTCGGTCGACAGCGTCGACCTTTCCAAAACCTACCTGGCCTGGGCCGAGCGCAACATGACCCTGAACGGCTTCACCGGCCCCGCCTACCGATATATCCGCAAGGACGCCTCCGCCTTTCTGATGGAAGCCCTGGAAAAGGGCGGGGAATACGGCCTGGTGATCCTGGATCCCCCCACCTTCTCCAACTCGAAAAGAATGGACGAGCCCCTGGACATCTCGGAGGATTGGCCCGAGCTCGTCGGGAAGTGCCTGGCCGTCCTTTCCCCCGGAGGCGTGCTCTGGTTCTCCACCAACGCCCGACGGTTCCGCTTCGACGAAGCCCTGTTTCCGGGGGTGAGAATCGCGGACATGACCCGGGCTACCACGCCCCCGGACTTCGAGGGTTCCAAGCCCCACCGCTGCTGGAGGCTGGAAAAGCCCTGAGGGGCATTCCCTCCCGTCGGAGAAAAACCGGGTTCGGCTTGCGATTTCCCCACCGGGGGGATATTCTCCCAGATAGCACAATCCCAGCAAGGAGTAAAAAATTGCGGATCACGACAAAGGGGCGCTACGCATTGCGGGCCGTGCTTGCCCTTGCGCGGAACAGTGTCGAAGGCGCACCCGTATCCATTAAGGCGATTTCCGAACAGGAATCCATCTCCCCGGAATTCCTGGAGCAGATATTCTTCCGGCTGCGAAAATCCGGCGTCATCCAGTCCGTCCGAGGACCCGGAGGCGGCTTTTTTTTCTCCCGGCCTCTGAAGGAAATAACGCTGGAATCCATCCTCGAATCCTCGGGGGAAGGGCTGGGCATCTCTCCCTGCGTATGCGGAAAGTCGGCTGTATGCGACCGCAAAAACTCCTGCTCCGCGGAAAAAATATGGAGGGACATGGACGCCCACCTGCGGGTCTTCATCAAGTCCCGGACCCTCGCGGACATGGTCGAAATGAACTGAAACGGTCCGAGCGGCCCGGCCGCGCGGGCGCATCATTCCGAGGCGGCGAACTCCTCCATCCTTTTCCCCGTTTCCCGATCCACGATACCCAGGGAGACGCAGAGGGCTATCAGCTCCCGGACATGGAGAAAGGCGTGGAGCCGGATTCCGGCGGACGCCATGTCCTTCCGGCCCTGGGCTCCCCTCTCAAGGAGCACCGCCAGGTCTTCCACGACCAACCCTTCGCCGCGGAGTATCTCCACGGCCTCCATTTTACTCTTTCCCGTGGTGATAAGGTCGTCCAGAAGGAGGATCCGCTCCCCGGGTAGGAAGTCACCCTCCACGCGGTTGCCGGTGCCGTGGTCCTTTACGGGCATACGGGGCCACACGAAGGATTTCCGGACCCTAAGGGCCGCCGCCGTGGCCAGGGGGAGGGCCGCCGCGGGTATTCCCGCCAGCCGGTCGTACTCCAGGCCCCGGGCCAGGTGCGCGTAGGCCTCCGACGCGGCCTCCAGAACCCCCATATCCGACACGATCCTTCTCAGGTCTATATAGAAGGGGGAATGGATTCCGCTCTTGAGAACGAAATCCCCCGTACGGAAGCATCCCGCGGCGACAAGACCCCGCAGCAGCCGTTCCTTTAGGGGACCCTCCCCGCCCGCAACGGGCCGGGTTTCCGGAGCGGAATCCCGGGTTTTCCGGGCCGCCGCGGAGGGCCGGAAGCCCTGCGCCTTTTCCCGAGCCTCCTGAACCTTTTCGAAGGCCTCGCGGGCCGCAAAGCACAGGTCCCGGGCGGCGGCCCGGGGATCCTCCGCGCCGGCCACGGCGCGGGAAACCGCCGGTATCACCCCGAGGCCGTCGCCCCGGGCACCCGCTTCCCACGCGGCGGCCATGTCCCCGCCCTGGGCCCCGATTCCCGGAGCCAGGAACCAGGCTTCCGGAACCGCGGCGCGGACGGCGCGCAGGGCCTCGGCATCGTTCCCCGCTACGACCAGCCCTACCCTCTCCGACCAGGAGGAGCATTCCCGGGCGACCCGCAAATACAGGGGCTCCCCGGAGGAGGCAGCGAGCCCTCCCGCCATCCCCGACCCCGGGAGGACCAGGGGGGAGCCGGACGCGCCCCACACCACGGCATCCTGGAAGATCCCCGCGCGGGGGTTGCTGGTCCTGCACAGGAGGAAAAGCCCCGCCTCCGGGTATTCCAGGAAGGGATCCACGGCATCGCGGCCCAGGTATGGGCTTAGCGTGACGGCGTCCGCCCCGAGGGCCCCGAAAACCGCCTGGGCATAGGCCTTGGCGGTGGTGTCGATATCCCCCCGCTTGGCGTCCAGGATCACGGGGATATCCCCGGGTATGTGCTCCAGCGTGGCCGCGAGGGCTTCCCATCCCGCAAGCCCCCAGGCCTCGTAGAAGGCCATGTTGGGCTTGTAGCAGGCGGCGAATTCGGCGGTGGCGTCGATAACCCTGCGGTTCTTCTCCAGCAGGGCCGCGGCGGCCTTTGCCGGATCCCCCGCGTGCTCGTCGGCCCGGGGATCCAGTCCGACGCACAGGAGGGTGCGGCGGCCGGACCAGGAGGAAGCCATCCGGTTGAAAAAATCCATGGAACGCTCCGGTTTTAGGAATTGGGGGGACAAGGACCGCACGCGGCCCGGACTTCCCCCGGGAAACCTACCACGGAGGCCGCCCCGGCACAAGGCGTTTCCAGTGGTTTTTAACCTCCCGGGGAGTATACTTTTATACGATACATGTAAAATAAGATCGGCGTCGTTCCCCCGGCCCGCGATATCCAGGACGACCTAGGAGGATGGTATATGCGAAAGACGATCGCCCTTGCGCTGGTACTGTCGGCCGTCTCGACGGCCTCGTTCGCGCAGGACCCCGATTCCGGCTTCAGCTTCTCCGCGGGGATATGCCTGGGTACGGACGTTCTGCCGGACGGCGCCGGGAATCCCGAGAGCTGGACGAAACTGGGCTTCCAGCCGGACTTTTCCTTCGGTAAATTCGGGATAGGCCTGGATCTCACCCTCCGCTTCCAGCTCTACCCGGACACCGGGACGGCCCTGGCCGTGTACGGGGGCGACTGGATCCCGGATTACGAGGGCAACGGCAAGACCTTCCTCGACATCTACCTTCCCAAGTTCCTGTACGTCCGATACGGCCGCCGGGGGGATCCCCTGTACGCCAAGCTGGGCTCCATCGAGGATTTCACCCTGGGGGACGGATTCATCGTGGGGGACTACGCAAACACCCGGTTCCTCCCGGAACAGCGCATATTCGGATTATCCCTGGACCTGGACGGCGCCCTCTTCCAGTTCCCCTACATCGGGGCCCAGCTCTTTACGGGAAACCTGGCGAGGTTCGACGTGGCGGGAACCCGCATCTTCGCCCGGCCCCTGGCCGGCAGCGGCATTCCCATCCTGGAGGGCATGCAGGTCGGCTTCACGGCGGCTGCGGATTTCGACCCCTACCTCTGGTACGACATCCAGAACGGCACGAGCACTTCGACATCCCCCATCGGGATATTCGGGGCGGATGTCATCGTACCCATCCTGGGAGGGGACGCATTTCCCCTGACGGCCTTCACGGACTTCGTCCTGGAGCCCAAGGGCCGTTGGGGGTCGATGATAGGAGCCGGGGGACGCCTGTTTCGCTTCGTCCTCTACGGCGCCCAGCTTCGAATCCTGGGGCCCGGCTTCATCCCCGTCTACTTCGACGCCAACTACGA
>CAYTYG010000093.1:826-10447 GCA_964441515.1 uncultured Treponema sp. | reverse complement strand
GGACCAGATCGAGGAGGGCGTGAAGCGGCTGGCCAAGGTCATAGCCTCCGAGATAGCGGCCCATGAATCCGGGGCACGGAGCCCGACGCGCGCCGAGGGTAGATAACGGGGGAAAACCTCTGCGGACGGGACGATAGCGTGTTCCGACTGTCGTCCCGGTTTTTTCATGCCTGCATCGAGCAGCAAAGATGAGCGCATGATCGTTGGATTGTCAATCCACTCGATTCAAATACGGAAAAGGGGGAAAGAAAGTAATGGAGGAAAAAAGCAGAGGGCAATGGACGAGCGGCTTCGGCTTCCTGATGGCCGCGGTGGGATCGGCGGTAGGCCTGGGGAACATCTGGGGCTTCCCGTACAAGATGGGAGCCAACGGAGGCTTCGCCTTCCTGGTCCTCTACCTGATCCTGGCGGCCATCGTCGGGGTCGCCGTCATGGTCGGCGAGATAGCCCTGGGACGCAGGACGGGAATGGGCGCGGTGGGGACCTACATCGCGTTGTCCAAGAGATTCAAGTGGGTCGGTTGGCTGGGCGCCGTATCCGCCTTCCTCATCATGGGGTTCTACAGCGTCATCGGCGGCTACGTCATCAAGTACTTCGTGCTCAACCTGGGCATGATCTTCGGCGCCGCGCCCGGGGCCGGAGGGGACATCTTCAACGCGCTTTTGCTTAACCCCGTCGAAGGCGTCGTCTACACCTTCGTCTTCATGGTGGCGACCTGCGTAATCGTCATGGGCGGAATCGCGGGGGGCATTGAGAAATTCTCCAAGGTGGCCATGCCCGCCCTGGCCGTCATGCTGCTCATCATTATCGTCCGGGCCGTGACCCTGGACGGGGCCGCGGCGGGCCTGGCGTTCATGCTCAAGCCGAACTTCCAGCCCCTTCGGGACGACTTCCTCGGGGTGCTCAAGACCGCCTCCGGTCAGATGTTCTTCTCCTTGTCCCTGGGCATGGGCTGCATGCTGACCTACGGCTCCTACCTTTCGAAGAAGGAGAACGTCGAGAAAAACTCCTGGCTCATCGTCGTGTCCGACACGATCGTCGCCCTCTTGGCCGGGTTTGCGGTCGTGCCCGCGGCCTTCGCGCTGAACGGCAAGGCTTCCGCGGGACCGGGCCTTCTTTTCGTGGTGATGCAGGACGTCTTCGCCAAGATGGGCGCCCTGGGGGGTCTCTTCGGGGCTATCTTCTACCTCCTCGTGATCATTGCCGCGGTATCCTCGTCGATCTCCCTCGTCGAGGTGGTCACCACCTTCTTTATGGACTCGGCCAAGGCGAAGGGCAAGGAGGGCAACCGCAAGGCCATCGCCATCTGGGTGTGCGTCGTCATGATGGTACTGGCGGCGATCACGGCGATCGACGGCCTGGGAGCCAACGAGAAATTCTGGAAGCCCCTCGGATTCGCCTGGATAGACTTCTTCGACCTGTGGTCGGAAGGGATCTTCATGCCCCTGGGCGCCCTGTTCATGTCCCTCATGATAGGATGGGAGCTGGGCGTGAAGCGCTTCTTCGACGACATCCTGGGCGGCGAGTCCTTCAAGACTAGGAAGCTGTTCGAAATCTCGATCAAGTTCATCGTGCCGGTGGGCATGCTCATCGTGCTCTGGGGACAGCTGCAGTCCTTCGGGATCCTGAAGTAGCCGTCCTTCCGCTTGTCCGGTTCGGCGGATACGGCTCCGAACCCGAGCGGATTCACGTTTTAATTTCCCCGGGCGCCGACATACCGGCGCCCGGGGTTCACCATTTCATGAAAAGATGATATAAAACCCAATTAGTACAATCAAAATACAACAAACGAACGGAAAGGGAAAATCATGAAAAGAATTTGTGTTCTTCTAGGATCGGTCCTTGCGATCGTTGCCCTGTTCCCGGCCTGCAAGAGCCTCCCGAAGATGGAAAGCCCGGAGGACTGCCTCATCGTGATGAAAACCGAAATCGTCAATGAAACTCAGTTTCCGCCGGACGTCCGAAGCTATTACCTGGAGTTGTCCGGGGATTATGGATACGTGAAAACCGGGAATGACTACACGGCCTTCGTCGTCCGGGAGCCTCTGGTCGAGGTAGCCGCCTTGAGGACCTATGTGAGTGGTGGAGCCGGGGGAGACCGCGGTCGCCATGAGCTCGGCTGGAAGCTGCCGTACCATCCGGGACACGTGGTGATATTGGACGTCGTATTCGTCCAGAAACTCACGGAGCATGGACCGAGTACAATATATACCAACCTGGAATTCCGCCGGCTGGAGGACTCGGCGCGCGCGGAGCTGGAAAGGAAGTTGGCCCTGGACCCGGCTTTCTCGGAATGGAAGTTCGATCAAGGCGGGGAATCCCCTGCGGGGGGAGCCCTGTCCCGATAGAAAAATTAAAGGAGAAGGATCATGAAAAAAAGATTGCCGCTCATCGCAGCCGCCGCGGCGTGCGTCCTTTTATCCGTTTCCTGTTCCACCCTTTCCACCCTTCCCCAGCCGGGAAGCCCCGACGATTGCCTTATCGTGTTGAAATCGGAGCGGAAGAACCTGAGTTCGCATACGGGATTCCAGGGACGCAGATTCAGCCTGGAGCTGTCCCACGGACTCGAACCCGTATACCTCCCCAACGGGTATGCCGTTTTCGTAGTCCGGGAGCCCGGCGTCTCGGTCGTGGGCCTCTCGAGCACCGTAGGCGGAAGGGCCAAGGGAGAGAAGTCGCATCATAAAATGGATATGCAGCTTCCCTATTTCCCCGGGCATGTCGTGATACTCCCGGTGGCTTTCGTACAGACGATCCGGGACGCCGGGCCGGAGATGTTCATGTGCCATTTCGAATTCCGGGACCTGGAGGCCTACGAGCGCGTGGAGCTGGAGCGGGAGCTTTCGAAGGATCCCGGGTTCTCGAGATGGGTACTCCGGGACTGACCGGACCGTTCTTTTCGGAGTCCGGCTAGTCCAACTCCCCCGTGTCCAGGCGCTCGGTTAGGCGGACGCCCACCTCGAAGGCCAGCTCCGCCGCCGCGCCCTCCACCGCCTCCAGGGTGTCCGCGGGGGTGTGGTAGCCCCCGGACCGGTCTGCGTTGGTCCACCGCATGGCGATGAGGGTCGTGGCGCGGGCTCCCGCGCGGGCCGTCTCCGCCGCGTCCGTGCCGCCGGTCAGGAAGGCGATCGGCTCCACCGCCGCCTGGACGCCGGACTTCCGCGCCTCCTCGGCGCAGGCCCGGGCCAGGGGCTTGTCCAGCCGCACAGATCCGTTGATGTCGCTTGTAAGGAACCGGGCGTCGGCGGCCTTGTATATGCAGTCCATGTTGTAGTGCCAGGTGGGCAGCTCCCGGATCTCGTCCGCGTGGGTCCGGGCCCAAGCCCGGGCGCCCCGCAGCCCGGCCTCCTCGGCGTCGAAGGAGACGAACACGATCCGCGTGCCCGCAAGCCCCTTGCCCACGTCCCGGCGATCCCGGAATTCCCGCAGGATCTCCAGGGCTATCGCGGAGGCCGCGAGGTTGTCCCCGGCGCCCGGAGTTCCCTCCCGGGAGGCGAAGTTCCAGAGGGGCGCCACGAGGAGGAAGACGAGGCAAAAGACCATGGCCGCGGCCGCGCGGGCGGCGTTCCCGGCCCCAAGGACCGCCAGAACCACGGAGGCGGCCCACAGGACCCCGAAGGAGCCGATCCCGCCGTAGACCCGGAGGGCGTACTTCTCGGGCCGGTCTACGTAGAAGTTGAAGACCCTTGCGGAGTCGTGGT
Organism: uncultured Treponema sp.; assembly: GCA_964441515.1. Lineage (GTDB taxonomy): Bacteria > Spirochaetota > Spirochaetia > Treponematales > UBA12059 > JAAYUR01. The sequence continues at coordinate 6,746 of CAYTYG010000093.1, read as the reverse complement.
GGCCGCTCACGATGAGCTGGCGCTTGGCGGGCCCCGTCGGCTCCAGCACGGCCGTGACGTTGCGGCCCGTGCGGGCGGGATAGAAGGGATCCAGGACTTCCTTGTAGAGGAAGAAGCCAAGGACGAGGATCGCAAGCCCCGCGCTCATAAGCAGGATGGACAGCCAGGGGGCGAAGAAGAGGCAGGGCGCGGAAACTACGTATAACGCGACCAGCACCCGTATGAACCCCAGGAAAGCCCCGGGGTGGACCTTGAAATCCTCTGCGTACGCCTTGTCCGCCGAAGTTCCGGCCTCCTCCAGCAGGGCGTCCGCGCAGTCCAGGCACCCCTTGCTTCCCGCCAGCCTAGGCCCGAACCGTTCGATCAGCCTTCCCGTCAAGTCCAGCGCGGCTTTTGCCCTATCCTTTTTCACGTACTCCCCCGGGTTCTAAATATCTCGGAATAGCAACCTGCTCTTCAACGTTCCGCTATTCCATGCTCTCCGCGATCTTCTTCATGTCCTGGTAGCGGGTGCGCACCAGCTTAAGCTCCGCCTCGTTGATCTCGGCTTCCTGCGCCAGGTTCAGGACGGCCTTCTTGCCCTCCTCGAGCCCCCGGATCATCTCGGCTTTCTCCGCGGCGGACAGGGCAGCGTTCGCTCTCACCTCCGCTATGGCATCGTCGAACTGCTTGGCTACGTCGGGATTCTCGAGCTCCCAGGTTATATATCCGTACAGAAGGAAGGCGGTGCCCGCGACGTAGGAGAACCGTTCGGTCGTCCACCCTTTCCCCTTCAGGAAGGATTCGAAATCCGCCCCCTTAAAATACGCGGCCATGGCCGCCCCCGAGGCGTCGGCGTCGATATCCTTGCCGCGTTCCTCCAGCCACTTCACGACCGCCGGCCAGTCCGAGATGAGCTTGGACAGTTCCCGTTCGGTCATGGGGGATTCCGTCTTCTGGGCGAAGGCGAAGCCGCAGAACAGACCCGCGAGCAGCGTAACGGCGACGACTTTTCTTAGGTACTTCATAGGCCGCCAGTATAGCATGGAAAGCCCTCGGCCGGAGAGGAAACGCGGAAGGACTCCCTTCGCTCCCTTCTGCCCGTGCGCGCCCCGGAAATTCCGTTGACGGCCCGTCTATAGTGTAGTATATACACTTAACGGCGTCGGGCCGGAGGAGCCGCCCTTTGTATACCTACCCGTATCCCCACCCCGCGGTGACCGTGGACTGCGCTGTCTTCGGCCTGGACGGGGATAGGCTCAAGGTCCTCCTGATCCGGCGGGATCTGGAGCCCTTCGCGGGGAAATGGGCCCTCCCGGGGGGATTCGTCCGCATCGACGAGGACCTGGAAGCCGCCGCGCGGCGGGAGCTGGAGGAGGAAACCGGGGTCCGCAGGCTTTACATCCGGCAGCTGGGGGCCTTCGGCCAGCCCGGCCGCGATCCCCGGGAACGGGTCATCACCGTCGCCTGGTGGGCTATCGTCAACCTCTTTCAACACAAGGCCAAGGCAGCGAGCGACGCCCGCAACGCCGCCTGGATCCCCGCCGAGGACCCGCCTCCCCTGGCCTTCGACCACCGGAGGATCCTGGACGCCGCCTTGGAGCGCCTCCGGGAAACCGCGAGGCGGGAGCCCCTGGCCTTCGAGTTCCTGCCCGCCAAGTTCACCCTGACCCTGCTGCAGCGCTTCTACGAGACGGTCCTGGGCCGGCCCCTGGACAAGCGAAACTTCCGGAAGAAGGTCCTGTCCTATAAAGTCCTTGCGGAGTTGCCGGAGCGCGAATCGGGAGTGGCTCACCGGGCAGCGCGGCTGTATTCCTTCGACGCGAAACGATACACGGCCTTCCGCTCGGGCGGCGGTCAGTTCCTGGTCTGAGGAGCGAGCGATGATAGGAGCGATAGCGGGGGACGTGCTGGGTTCGGTCTACGAATCCCATACCGTCAAGACGAAGAACTTCCGCCTCTTCCACGAGCTGGACCGCCCGACGGACGACACCGTCCTTTCCCTGGCCGTGGCCCAGGCCATCCTTTCCGCCGGCGGCAAACCCCGGGCCGGGGATTACCAGCGCGAGCTTCGGGACTTCGGCCGCCGCTACCCGAAATCGGGATACGGGGGCGCGTTCCGAGCCTGGATGCTGGACAGCCGGCGCGGCCCCTACAATTCCTGGGGCAACGGATCGGCCATGCGCGCCAGCGCCGTGGGCTGGGCCTTCGAATCCGAAGCGGAGGTGCTGAGGCAGGCGGAGATGTCGGCCCTGCCCACCCACAACCACCCGGAGGGAGTAAAGGGGGCCCAGGCCGTGGCCCTGGCGGTATTCCTGGCACGGGACGGGAAGTCGAAGGAGGTCATTCGGGCCGCCCTTTCGGACCGGTTCGGATACGACATGGGACGGAAGGTCGAGTCGATACGGCCGGAATACAGGTTCGAGGTGAGCTGCCCGGCCTCGGTGCCCGAGGCGATCATCTCCTTCCTGGACTCCACGGACTTCGAGGACGCTGTCCGCAACGCGGTCTCCCTGGGAGGCGATTCGGACACCCTTGCCTGCATCGCGGGTGCCGCGGCCGAGGCCTTCTACGGGGGGGTGCCTTCCCGGGTGCTGGCCTGGGTCCTGCCCCGCCTGGAGGAAGGGCTCCTGGACACCCTGGACCGCTTCGCCCGGAAGTATCTGCCGGAGCCCCAGGCCCGGGCGGTACGGGACGAGCGCGCGGCACGCGCGCTGGCCTGCGGCGGGGGAACCGGTTCCGAAAAAGCGCGGCCTTCAAAGGGCAAGCCCCCGGAAGGCCTTTCTCCCCGGGCGCGTCTTCCGAACTACACCTTCCTCCTGCATGGGGAGGTCCGGAACCGGCTCGCGGACTACGCGGCGCGCCTGGGGAAAAACCCCGGCATCGCGGGTGCGCGCCTCAAGAAAAGCCTGGAACGCAGGACGGACTCCCCTCCGGACGCCGCATGGCTCCTGGCCGCCCTCCTGAACACGAAACGCCCGCGCATCTTCGCGGAGAGCGAGGTTGCCGGCGACGGTACGGACTGGACCCAGGAGGAGCTCCGCATCCTGGGGGATATCGGGGTAGCCGTGCCGGTCACCGTCTTCGACGACGGCCGAAAGGCCGATCCCCGGCCGCACGAGAAGCCCTTCGGGGCCACCCTCCTGTTCACCCCGGGCGTACTCCTCGCCGCCCGACGCGGCCCTTCCGCGGACTCCGGCATAGCCCCGGGAGGGACCATAGAACCGGCCCGATACCGCGCCCTGTGCGAGCGAAGGCTTCTTCCCCTGTTACGGTACGCCGGCACGGCGGCCTCGGCCTCGGGACGGAAGGCCTTCATCACCGTGCCCGGCCTGGGCTGCGGTCAAATCGCGGGGAAGTACCGCGGGAGCATGGGGCCGCGCCTCCGGGACGCCCTGACGGCCGTCCTCACGAAATACGCGGACACTCTGCCCGGGATTCGCGCGGTCTGGCTGGACCCCTGCAACGAATGCTCCAACGAGCGGCGGGAGATCGGGCGCATCTCCTTCCGGGTCCGGCCCCTGGCCCTCAACGAGGCGCGCGGTACGGGGCTCGGCCATGCCCAGCTCTGTCCCCCGGCGGCCTACGAGGAGCCGGGCGACGACTTCTCCGGATGCCGCCTGTACAGTATAGTGGAATGGGATCACGTGTCCTGGCCGGGAAACGATTTCTGGGGAGGAGTGCGGGACACGGACGGAGGCGTTAAGGCCGCCGCCACGGACGCCCTGTTCGCCCTGACGGGCTTCCGGGGGAGGTACGACGCCGTGCGCGGCGCCTACCTGCCGCCGGAAGGCGTGGACGCCTGGGAGGACTTGGTCCGGGAGCATCGGCTCACCCTGCGGGCCGCGGACAATGTGATGATCGCCGGGTCGGCGGAGGGGGTCTAACCATGGTGCTGCTCGAGCCGCTTTCCTACCAGCCGGTCTCCGGGAGTCCGATCATCTACCTGGCGGGCCCCATCACCGCCGCGCCGCCCTGGCAGGCCGAGGCCTTCGACCTCATCCGGAAGCTCGATTCCGAAGCGGTTGTCGCCTCGCCCCGGCGCTTCCATACCGTGCGGCACTACCGATACCGGGCTCCGGAAGCCCTTCGGGGCTTTACCTGCCAGCGGGCCTGGGAGAGACACTACATGGACCTGGCCGGCCGCCAGGGCTGCGTCCTTTTCTGGCTGGCGGCTCCCTGGGACTCCATCGCGGGGGTTCCCTACGGTGCGATGACCCGCTTCGAGCTGGGGCTCTGGACGGCCCGCTGTTCCCGGGATCCGTCCCTCGGGCTCTGCGTGGGCGCGGATCCGGGCTTCCCCACCCTGCCGGTCCTGGCCTATGACCTGGGGAAAGAGATGCCCGGACGCAAGCTCCACCGCAGCCTGGAGGACACGGCGCGGGAGGCCGTCTCCGTGGCCCGCGGCAACTACGAGCGCTGGGTGCGGGAAGGGAGTCCGCAGACCGCCCTGGAGTCGGGGCTCGCCGCCGCTGCCCACGCAGAACGCGCCCTGGCGGATGCCGTGCCGGCAAGGTTCCCGGACAATCCCGAGAACCACCCGGAGTTCCTGCGGAGACAGGCCCTGAGGCTGCTCAAGGTTGTGCCCGGGCTCGGACCGGCCGACCTGGATGCGCCGGAGGAGGAGTTGGAGGAGCTTGAGGACGCCGAGGAGCTCGAGGAGCTGGAGACGGTCGAGGAGAAGGAAGAGCGTCCCAAACCCTCCGACGACCAGCGCCGGGATGGGATGCGGCGGGGGATGCGGGAAACCGGCTCCTGGTTCCTGGCCGGACGCCTCGTGGACGGTCCCAAGTACCTGGTCGTAGGCCGCAGCGGCTGCTATATACCCTTCCTCCAGAGGCTGACCGCCGAACTCGGCGCCCCGGGCTACCTCGGGCACTACATGGAGTGGCCGGATCCCGGAGACCCCCGCGCCAGCCTCGCTTTCTATCAGGACACGGCGGATAGGATCGACGTCAACCTGGAGGGCATCGGCGCGGACGACCTCCGGTCCGCCGCCGCGGACATGGATGATACGGACGGGGATAAGCCCGCCCATCTTTCCGATATCACTCTTTGGGAAATCAACCGGCTCTACCGGAAGCGCCCCGGCGTCCCCGTCTTTTGGCATACCGGCGGGTCCTTGAGCCCCGAAGAAGCATTTTCCATCCTGGGCGCCCGGGTCCCCCGGGAGTTCATCGTCGAGGACTGAGCGGGGTGTCCGTGAAAAGCCTCTCCCTTCGTTTTTTCGGACTGCCCGGGGATATTTAACGGGTCGCTGAAAACTACGCAGGTAGTTTTTCAGCGCCCCGGTAAGCCTATTCTTTCGGAATCCTTCCCAACCGAGCCGGGGAGCGCTCTCCCTCGGGACCGGTCTTCAAGCTTCCTGAGAGCGTTTTCCGCGAAAAGGGCAAGAAGCGCCGATGGTATTGCGCCGCGCAGGATCAAGGCAGGGTCGTGGGCTCGAATGCCGCTGATGATGGGCAGTCCAAGGCCGCCCGCCCCAACTGCCGCTCCCAAGGTCGCTGCCGCAATGTTCACAACAACGCTCGTGCGGATCCCCGCGATGATCACCGGAAGGGCCAGGGGAAACTGAACCCGGATAAGTGCCTGGGCAGGCGTCATTCCCATCCCCCGGGCGGCGTCCAAAGTCGCTTCCGGGACGTTTTCCACACCCGCGAGGGTGTTGTGCAGAACAGGAAGAAGACCGTAGATCGTCAAGGCGAAAAAGGTCGGGGCGAAACCGAAACCTGCAATGGGCACAGCCAAGGCCAGGATAGCCGCGGAAGGGAAGGTTTCCGCAACGGCTCCCGCTGCCAGTAGAAGCTGCCGGAGCCCCGACCCGGCGAAGAGCGTCGCCGCGAGGAATACGAGCGCCGCGCCGAAGCCGCCGAACGCGAGGACGGCGAGCCGCGCCTTCTCGCCCTCGCCGCGCTTCTTGAGGACCGCCGCCGCAACGACC
>CAYTYG010000093.1:0-816 GCA_964441515.1 uncultured Treponema sp. | reverse complement strand
AACCGCAATTCCTGCAAAACTGGACGCGCCTACAAGGATCAAGTGTTGAACCGCAAGCTCCCACAAAGGTATTCTCGAAGTCAAGAGCCCCCGGGACCGAATCCCCAGGAGCCTCTCGACCAGGTCGAAATCAAAAACGGAAACAACGAAAGCCGTCAGCAGCAGGGCGGGAAGGATCCAAGTTAAAAGCGAACCGCGAGGGAACGCGGGATTCGGCTTTCGTCCAATCACGTATCCGCCCCCTCGCAGGGTTTCAGAGCGCCCAGGACGTCCCCCAGCCGTATCGTCCCGATTGGACATCCCCGGGCGTCGGCTACCTCAATGCATTCAACCCTGCGCGCGATCATGAGTCCCAGGGCTTCCTTGAGGTTGTCGCCCTCGCGTATGGCGGGAATGCCCCGCTCCGGGGACGGCTCGGAAACGAAGCCCGGGAAGGCGGTACGGTCGGAATCCTCCTCATGGGCTCGAGGTTCTACCCCTCTTAGCATGGTTTTCCGGGAGAGCCGATTCAGAGCTTCGCGCACGGTATGACGGGAGAGGATCTCCAGTCCGTACTCCAGCCCAAGAAAGTCCGTCTCGAAATCACCGTCGCCCGCGGACAGGAAGCCTTCCGGAGTGTCGTACCGGAGGATGCGGCCGCTCCTCATCAAGGCTACTCGATCCGCGAGTCGAATCGCTTCCTCGACGTCGTGGGTTACGAACAGGACCGTCTTGTGGAGGCTGCGCTGTATCGCTAGGAACTCCCGCTGGAGCCTCACCCGGGTCAAGGGATCCACGGAACCGAAGGGCTCGTCCATCAACAGGATGGGTGGATCG
>CAYTYG010000092.1:449-10533 GCA_964441515.1 uncultured Treponema sp. | reverse complement strand
GTATGCGCCTCCACTCGGACAGGCGCCGGGAGGGCGTCAGCCCCGAATGGAGCACGGCGCAGCGGTCCCCGAAACGCCGGACCACGGCCTCCACGACCTGCCGGGTCAGGGCTATCTCGGGCACCAGGTAGAGGACCCTCCGGCCTTCCTCCAGGGTGGCCTCCGCGGCCTGGAGAAAGACCTCGGTCTTGCCCGACCCCGTGGTTCCGTATAGGTATTTCCTTCCCGCAGGCTCGGCCAGGATGCGCTCCAGGGCCCGGGACTGCTCGCCGGAGAGGACAAGGGGGCTTCCCCCGGGCGGGTAATCCTCGAAGGGGGGGGAGCCGCCCGCGGGCTCCCGGCGGCCCGAGGGGAGCATGGCGGCCAAGGCCTCGCCCAGGGAGCAGAGGTACATGCCGGACAGCCAGGAGGCCAGGGCCGCGGTGCGCTCCCCGAAGAGGGGCTCCGGGTCCAGGACCCGCAGGACGTTCCGGATCGAACCCTCGTCCAGGCCCGGGGCCTCCTGAGCCGTGCCCACGACATAGCCCACCGCCTTCCGCCGCCCCCCCAGGGGGGCTTCCACCCGGACTCCGACCGGGGCGGGCGCGTTCGCGGCGTTCCGGTAGGTGAACCGCCGGTCTAGGGGGATGTTGAAGGCCACGTGGATGAAGGAGGCCGCGCCTTTCCCGGCGGCGGGGGGGGCCTCGTCGTTCACTCGCTCTTTCCGCCGTCCAGGAAGGCCCGGAGCTTCTTAAGGTCCTCCCAAGCGGGGCGTTTCAGGGATTCGTCCCGCAGGAGGGCGCTGGGGTGGTAGGTGGCCAGCAGGGGTATCCCCCGGTACTCCCGGAAGCGGCCCCGCAGGCGCGTGATGCCCTCCGAGGTTTCCAGGAGCGTCTGGGCCGCCGTCCGCCCGAGGGCCAGGATGATCCGGGGGCGCAGGAGGCGGATCTGCCGCTCCAGGTAGGGCAGGCAGGCTTCCCGTTCGTCCGGGGCGGGGTCCCGGTTCATGGGCGGCCGGCACTTGACGATGTTGGCTATGTAGCAGTTCCGGTCCCGATCCAGGCCGACCGAGGCCAGCATCCGGTCCAGGAGTTTGCCCGCGGGACCCACGAAGGCGCGCCCCTGGGCGTCCTCCTCCGCACCGGGGCCCTCACCCACGACGAGGACGTCGGGCTTCGGAACGCCCTCCCCGAAGACGGTGCGCTTGCGGCCGGCGGCCAGGCGGCAACGTTCGCAGCGGAGAACGTCCGCCTCGACGGCCTCCAGGGATGCGTCCGCGGGGGCGTCGGCTCGTTCCGCCGCGGACGCCCGCGCGTCCGGTCTCTGCGCTTGCGTTGGGTCGGGAAAGGGAGCCTCCTCGAAGACCGGGGCCGGGCGGGCGCGGAGGCGGCCGCAGGCCATCCAGTCCGAGAGAAGGGTCAGCCGTTCGTACAAGTCGGCGCGGGCGCTCGTGTCCATGGGCGGATTGTATCCTGAACCGGAGGAAAAGGGCTACAACGGCGGCGGGGTGCCGGCTTCAGTCCAGCATGACCTGGACGATCTGGAGGATGGGGAAGGCGATGCATACCACGATGAAGATGATCTCCAGAACGATCATCGTGCGCTCGTTCTTGTCGCTCTTGACGATCTCGTAGACGTCCTGGAGGGCGTCCAGCCGGCGCTCGACGCTCCGAGTCCAGCCCTCGGTGCTGAAGATCCGTCCCAGGTGCACGTAGATCTGCCCCAGAAAATAGTCCCCGATGATCTTCGCGCTGTTTTCCAGGTTTTCCAGGATGAATAGGGCCTCCAGCCTCAGGCTCTGCAGCCGGGCGGACTTGACGGGCAGGGCCCGGATGCGGGCCTTGCGGCCTTTCTTTCCCCGGTTCGGGGAGTAGAAGGCCCGGAGGTCGTGCTCCGCCTCCTCCAGCCAGCGGTCCAGGAGGCGGTCCAGAACCCGGAGCTCCAGGAGCTGGTAATTGGCGTTTTCCGCCATGATCAGAACATCCTCCCAGTCCCGGGAGCCGTCCAGGATCACGCAGTGGTCCAGGTCGAAGATCGCCAGGTCCTGGGCGCCGTAGGAAAAAGGGTTCCCCAGGGTCTTGCGGACCTGGGAATCGTGGAATTCCGTGTCCTCCGGTTCCCCCTCCAGGAGCGCGGCGATGCCGCGGCGGTTCCGGTCCACGAACGCGTCCGGCGACGAGCGGCCCCAGTCGGAGATGCAGTAGGCCGTGTAGGTCTCCCGCTCGGGCTCCTCCAAGCCGAGCTCGTCCGGGGTGATCGCGGGCCCCAGGCGGGCGTGGAGATCCCGGAACCGTTCCCGGATGAACTCGTCGACCGTCCGCTCCCTGCCGCCCAAGAGGAAGGGCCGCCGCTCCAGGGCGTGCAGCTCGGACAACCGGGCGTCCATGCGTATCCGCACGGAGAGGGAGATCACCCCCTCGTCGAAGAGTTTGGCCGTGGCCTCCGCCCCGGAGTAGCCCGCGGGGGCCGGGGCGCCGAAGGCGTCCTTTTCCAGGGATACGCACAAGGTCTTCGGGAGGGCCAGGGACGCCGGGGTGTTGCGCCGTTTGACCGCGCGCCCGTCCACCCGGCCCGGGAGGACGGACGCCGCCTTCTTGAGATCGATAGCCCGCCCCACGTCGAAGAGCACGAACCGTATGTATTCGACCTTTAAAAGCGGTCCCCGGGCGGCGGGGAGGCGCCGCCGAGGAGCCGCCGCGGGCTTCATTCTCCGCGCACCTCGCGGCGCAGGAGCTCCCGGTTGGCGGCGCTCAGGATCAGGACCGTGTTGTTCGGGACGCTGTACGGAGCGGTGAAGGAACCCCCGGCATGCTGAACGGTCATGAGCACCTCTTTTTCGCCCGTGGGGTACTGGGCCGTCAGGGTCACCTTGAGCTGGTAGGGGAAGACCGAGAGGGTCTCTTCGAGTATTCCGGAAACCTTGTCCTTCTCCGGAGCGGGCCGGGAAACCAGGATGTTCACCGGCGAGTCCGGGGAAACGACGGCTCCCGCGGCCGGCATCTGGGACACCACGGTTCCCGCCCGTTCGCGGCCCTCGGGGGGGCGCATGGCGAAGGTGAAGGAGGCCCCGCTTTTTTCAATCTGCATAATGGCGTCCCGGATGGAGAGCCCGATGAGGTCCGGCACCTTGACCTGGGCCTGTTCCGGCCCCCGGCTCACGACGAATACGAGCTCGGTCAGGCCCGAGATCTCCGTGCCGGGCACCGGCTTCTGTTCCAGGATGGTCCCGGCGGGGGAACGGTCGAAGATATAGATGGGGGGCTCCCGCACGGTCAAAAGGGGGCGGGAAGAAGCGAAGAGGGTTTGCAGGTGGATCTTCACCTCTTCCAGGGTCTGGCCGACGAAATTCTCGACCTGGTTCACCGCGGGGCCCCGGCTTACGGTGAGATTGATCCTGCGGCCCGCCTTGACGATGGTGCCCGCGGGTGGCTTCTGCTCCAGGATGCGGCCCCTGTCCGTGGGATCGGCGGAGAAGCGCAGGGCTATCCGGGGATAGAGTTCCTTTTCCTGCAGCTTGATGAGGGCCGTCGTGAGCTCAAGGTTCCTCAAGTCGGGGACCATCGTCTGCTCCTGCCCCTGGAGGGCCAGGAAGAAGGCGATGAGCCCGGACACCGTCATGAGAACGATAACGCCGACCAGGGAGAGTATGGTAAGCCGGTAGGCTTTGGGGTCCAACTCGTCGAGGTGCTTGATATCGAAGGGCATTTTCATCCGAGGTTCCCGGTTCGTGTATTCGACCCTCAGCCCCGCGCCGCGCCGGGCGTCAAAGGAAACGCGCCCCCACGATGTCCCGAACGCCGTTCGCGAATTCCCGGAACGGCAGAGGCTTTTTCGTCTGAAGCTGCAGGCGCCGGAGGGCCAGGAGGCCGTTCCCCGTTTGTACCATTATTCCCCGAGACTTGTCTAGGGCGACCACGGTTCCGCACTCCGTGGCCCCGGGGACGGGAACCTCCTGGTCCGGCCAGGGCTCGGATTCCAGGATATTCACACGTTGTCCGCGCAGCTCCGTGTAGGCCCCCGGCCAAGGATGGAAGGCGCGGACCCGGGCGTCTATGTCCGGGGCGCTCTCGGCCCAGTCGATCTTTCCGTCTTCCTTGCGCAGCATGGAGCAGTAGGTGGCGGCGGCCTCGTCCTGGGGTTCCTCCGTCTCCTCGCCCCGCTCGATGCGCCCCAGAACGGAAGCCAGGAGATCGGCCCCGCGTTCGGCCGCGAGGGCCGCGAGGGATTCCGCGGTTTCCCGGCCCGAGAGGTGTATACGTTCCCGGGCCAGGACCGCGCCCGTGTCCATCTTCCGGGCCAGCCTCTGGATGGTGATTCCCGTCTCCTCCTCCCGGTTCAGGATGGCCCAGGGTATGGGGGCGCAGCCCCGGTATTTCGGCAGGAGGGAGGGGTGCACGTTCACCCCTCCTTTGGGGAAGATCGAAAGGAATTTGGGGCCGAAGATACGCCCGTAGGCGAACACCGCCAGGATCTCCGGGGCCAGTTCTTCGGCGGCCCGGCGGGCCTCCGCGTCCAGGCGCTCGAAGGAGAGTATGGGGATCCCGGGAAGGAGCTCCTCCGCGGCCTCCGCCACGGGGGTACGGCAGCAGCAAAGACCCCGGCCCCGGGGGGCGTCGGGATTCGTGAGCACGCCCACCAGGTCATGGTCCCGGACGACGGCCGCTAAGGAGGGAACGGCTATCTCGGGGCTGCCCGCGAATAGGATTCGCAACGCTTTTCCCTTACATCCGGAGCCTGCGCTCGTACTGCTTGAGGACCCGTTTGCGGACGGGATCGGAAAGGCGGTCTATGAAGAGAAGGCCGTTCAGGTGATCCAGTTCGTGGAGCACCACCCGGGCTTCCAGCCCCTCGGCGTCCAGGGTGAAGGGCCGGCCCCGCTCGTTCCAGGCCTGGATGCGGACGGCCGAGGAGCGCAGGAGGTTGGCGTATACGCCGGGGATGGACAGGCAGCCTTCCTCCATCTCCGCCAGCTCCTGGGAGGTGAGCACGATCTCCGGGTTGATGAAAACCCGGGGGCGGCCTTCCACCTCCGTGACGAACAGGCGTATCCCCAGGGCCACCTGGGGCGCGGCCAGCCCAATGCCCTTGCCGACCCGCATGGTCTGGAGCATATCCTGTGAAAGAGTACGTATCCTGTCGTCTATGTCCTTTACGGGCTCGGCCTTCACGGTCAGCACTTCCCGGCCCAGCGTGACGATCTCCAGCATCTTCCCCTCCCGGCCGCCGCTTCCGGCCCGGCTGCCGCGGCCTATGGTAGATAGTACAAACCGGGGCCGGCGCAGTCAAATCAGGCGGCCCGGCGGCCCGCGGTCAGCGCGGCCGGACGGAATCCGGTATCCCGACCCTGTCCCCCACGCGGACCCCAGCCCGGGAGAACCAGCCGCGGGGCACTTCCAGGGCGAAGCGGACGGAATGCTGGGACGGCACCGAGGCCAGGGATTGGGGCTCCATGTCCAGGATCTCCCGGATGGCGCCGTCGCTCGAGATATAGGCGATGGACAGCGGCACGAGGGTGTTCTTCATCCAGAAGGAGAGCCTCTGGTCCGATTCGAATACGAAGAGCATGCCCTCGCCGTCCTCCAGCTTCTTCCGGAACATGAGCCCGAGCCGGCGCTCTTCCGGGGCGATAGCGATCTCCGCCGTCACGGTCGCGGGACCCACGGAGAGGGTTTCCTTTCTCAGCACGGGATTTCCCCGCTCGGCGGTGCAGGCCGAGAGCGCCAGGAGTCCGGCCGCCAGGACGGGCAGCGATGCGCGTGCGAATCTCATCCGTCGCCTCCAGGGAAAGCCGACCGCGGGCCGAAGCCTCCGGGCGGCTCGGGATCAAAAAAAGGCCTTAAGGGTAATACCCTTAAGGCCGGCTTATCGCTGCGAACGCTTCAAGGCCGCTGTGTCCGAAGGAGGATCAGTACTTCCCGTCCCGGGACTTGCGGGTCTTCTTCATAAGCTTGCGCTGTAGGGCCTTCTGCTTCCGGTTCTTGATGATGGAGGGCTTCTCGAAGAACTCCCGCTTTTTCCATTCGCGGATGATGCCTTCCTTTTCCACCATGCGCTTGAAGCGTTTGATGGCCTTTTCAAGGGGCTCGCTGTCGTCGACGATGATCTGGCTCGTGAGAATCACCTCCTTCCATGCATAAGGTGGGGCAATTGTACCGATGCGCGGTCCCGAGGTCAAGGAGTCGGGGCGAAGGCGCCGCCGGGGCCCGGAATCCCGGCGGGCCGGGAGAGCCCTCCCGGAAACAGGCTCCCGAGGGACGGAGATTCCGGATCGCAGGCTTCCCCGTTCACCCGGAGCTCCCAATGTAGATGGGGGCCCGTCGCGAGCCCCGTGGCTCCCGAGGTCCCGAGCGCGCCGCCCCTTTCCACGACCGCCCCCGGGGCCACCGCAAGGGAGTCCAGGTGCATGTAGATCGTGTAGATCCCGGGAAGGTGCTCCAGGATAACGGTCTTGCCCGTCACCTGCCGGTCCGCCGCGAACACGACCCGCCCCCGGCCCGCCGCGGAAACCGGGGTTCCCCTCGGTATTCCGAAATCGATGCCCAGGTGGACGCTGTCCGAAGTCCCGCCCGTGGCGTACACGTAGCGCCTGCGGTCCCCGAAGAAGCTGGTGCGGCGGTCGCTGGCCACGGGGCGCCGGAAGGGTCCGTCCAGCCAGATTCCAAGGGGATCCGTCCGGCCCAGGATCTCGAAGTACGCGCGGGCCTCCTCCTCCTTCCGCTGGGTCGGTTCCTCCCGCAGGGTGGTGAGGCCGGAGGAGAGGGGAATATTCTCGCTTAGGTACTCCCGGGAGCGGACCTCGATGGTCCGGGAGGGGAAACAAGGCCGACCCCCCCGGGTTCCCCGGAGTTCCACCCTGTACGTCCCGACGCTCGCGTCCATGGGCAGGGCCAGGGCGCAGGCGTCCCAGGCCGCGGCGGGACCCGCGGGCACGGGGAAGGCGGCTCCCTTCCGGAGGTCCCCGCCCTCCGGGGAGACCAGGACCGCTTCGCCGCAGAAGGCTTCCCCGGCTTTGGCCCGGGGCAGCCATACGATCAGGGCTTCCCCGGCCCGGACCTCGGGCGGAAGGACGAAAGCCGGCTGCGGGGCGGGAGCCGCGGCCGGGCCGGCCTCTTTCCCCTGCGCGGAGAGGGGACCGGCGGCGAGGATCATCCAGAGAACGAGGAGAGCGGTCTTCATACGATGAATCTATCCCGGTATGTCCGGAAGGGCAAGGAGCGCCCGGCCTTGCGGATTCCAAGCCTCCAGGTATACCCTGTACGGAATGGAACTGCCCTTTGTCCTGAAGGAGCGCGGGGACGGAAGTCTCGTCTACGGGATAGCCTCATGGTACCGCGCCCTGTCCGTACTGATCCTCGCCGTGCTCCTGGCCGCCCTCCTGGTTCCGGGAGAGCCTCCCACCGTCGTCGGCTGGATTCTTCTGGCCCTGGCCGCCCTGGGCGTTCTCTACGAGGAGCGGTGGCGGTTCGGGTCCGACGGGGCGGTCCACAAGGTGGGGGCCGTTTTCGCGGCCCGCCGGGTAGTATTACCCGTGAAGGAGCTGTCCGGGCTACGCGTCGTCCCGTACGTCGCCGGCACGGTCCCGGGGTCCGAGGAGGAGTCCCGGGAGAACGCCCGGGCCCTTTCGGGGGATGCCGGTCCGCGGGCCGTCGGCAAGCGTCCGTTTTCCTGGAGGAAGCCCTACCTTCTCCTGATTCTGGAGGCGAAGGACGGGTCGGTCTACGCGATCGATCGGGTACCGGCCCGAAGGAGGGCCGCCATCCGGGCCGTTGCCCGAAGGATCGCCGGGGTCGTCGGGCTTCCGTTGGAGGATTGACCGAAGCGGAACGGCCGGAGAACCTTCCGCCCGGGGCTTCCCGGGCGGATTCGTAGGTTTTTTCCGGGCCCGGGCCGGCGCTTTCGGGGCTACTCGGCCCGGTAGAGCACCCAGAGGACGACGGCCACCAGCAGGTAGGTCGAGAGGTTGAAGACCCAGGTCCAAAAGGTCGGGTGGAAGAGCATTCCCTTCGAGGTCAGATCGATCCCGTTCACGAACTGGGTGAGGACGATGCGCAACGTCCATACGCAGAGGATCACCAGCAGGACGGTGATGGAGGTCTTCCTGGGGACGGCCCGAAAGCTGTCCAGCACCAGGAAGAGTCCGCAAAGGATCTCGACCGCCCCGAATATCACCTCCAGGGCCGTCCTGTCCCGGCTCAGGCTGAACATCCCCTCGCTCTCCGGCAGCACCCCGGTGATGCCCAGAACCAGGAAGAAAATACCGGCCGCCAGCCGTAGAAGAGCCAAGCCGGGAATACCGGTCTGTCGAACTCGTGCCATGCTATACTCCTTTCGTCGATTGCACGGACGTTGGTACGGATCATACTTCATTTGATCGCTGTTGCCTTACTCTTCGTTGTAAAAAAACACGCCGCTTGGTGATCCCGCGGCGCCGTGGGCGCCGACGGCAACGAAAGAGCGCTACGCGCCCTTTCGTCGATCTCATGGACGTTGGTACGGATCACGCTCCGTTTGATCGCTGTTGCCTTATTCTTCGTTGTAGAGAAAACACGCCGCTTGGTGATCCCGCGGCGCCGTGGGCGCCGACGGCAACGAAAGGGCGCTAGGCGCCCTTTCGTCGATCTCATGGACGTTGGTACGGATCACGCTCCGTTTGATCGCTGTTGCCTTATTCTTCGTTGTAGAGAAAACACGCCGCTTGGTGATCCGTACCAACGCTTCTGAGCCGGGGGACGCTGTCGCGGCACTTGTCCATGTGTTTGGAGCAGCGGTCGTAGAAATAGCACCCGGTGCGGGCCCTGTCCGGGGAGGGGACGTCTCCGGTCAGGATGATCCGCTGGCGTTTGCGCTCGATCTTGGGATCCGGGATGGGAGCCGCGGAGAGCAGGGCCTGGGTGTAGGGGTGCATCGGGGACTTGTAGAGCTCGGACGCCCTCGCGGTCTCCACGATCACTCCCAGGTACATGACCGCCACGCGGTCCGATATGTACTGGATCACGGACAGGTCGTGGGCTATAAAGAGGTAGGTGAGGCCGAACTCCTCCTGGAGGTCCTTGAAGAGGTTCAGGATCTGCGCCTGGATGGAGACGTCCAGGGCGGAGACCGGCTCGTCGCAGAGCACCAGCTCGGGCTTCAGGGCCAGGGCGCGGGCTATGCCTATCCGCTGCCTCTGGCCCCCCGAGAACTCGTGGGGATACCGGTTCGTGAAGAAACGGGAGAGCCCGACGCGCTCCATGAGCTGCTCCGCCCGTTCGTTGATCTCCCGGTCGGACATCTCCAGGAGGCCGCGCCGCTTGAAGATGCGGAGGGGCTCGGAGATGATGGCCCCGGTGGTCATGCGGGGATTCAGGGAGGCGTAGGGGTCCTGGAACACCACCTGCATGTTCTTCCGGGCGGCCAGGAGGTCCTGCTTGGACAGCCGGGTGAGGTCCTGTCCATTCAGTTCGACCTGCCCTGCCGTGGGCTTGTAAAGCTGGGCTATGGCCCGGAGGGTCGTGGACTTGCCGCACCCGGATTCCCCCACCAGCCCGAGGGTCTCGCCCTTCCGTATCTGGAGGTCCACGCCGTCCACCGCGTAGATAAAGCCCTTCCTGCGGTTCCAGAGGAAGCCCTCATGGGTAGGGAAGTGCATCTTGAGGCCGCGTACCTCCAAAAGGTTGTCGTTCATGTTATTTCCCCTCCGAGTAGAGCCAGCAGGCCACGTCCCTGTCTGCGGACAGCGGGATCGTCGCGGGGTAGCGGGTCCTGCAGACGTCCCGGGCCTTGTCGCAGCGGGGATAGAAGGGACAGCAGTCCGGCAGGTCGATCACGTTGGGCGGCTGGCCCCGGATGGAAAAGAGCCGTTGCTTGCTGACCTTGTCCAGCCGGGGGACGCTCCGTATAAGCCCCTGGGTGTAGGGATGCCGGGGGTCCTCGAAGATCTCGTCCGCCGTTCCGCGCTCCACGATGCGCCCCGCGTACATGACGTTGATGTTGTCGCACATCCCCGCCACGACTCCCAGGGAATGGGTGATCAGGATGACCGCGGTTCCCAGGCGCTCGGTCAGCTCCCGGATCAGCTCCAGGATCTGGGCCTGGATGGTAACGTCCAGGGCGGTGGTGGGCTCGT
>CAYTYG010000092.1:0-419 GCA_964441515.1 uncultured Treponema sp. | reverse complement strand
GGCTATGAGGACCTCGGGATTGCAGGAGAGGGCCATGGCGATCATGACCCGCTGGCGCATCCCCCCGGAGAACTGGTGCGGGTAGCTGTCGATCCTCTTTTCCGGGGAGGGGATGCCGGCCAGCTTCAGCATCTCGATGGACTTGTCCTTGGCGTCCTTCCTGCTCATGCCCTGGTGCAGGACGATGGTCTCCACCATCTGGGTGGATATCCGGAGGAAGGGGTTCAGGGAGGTCATGGGGTCCTGGAAGATCATGGAGATCTTGTTGCCCCGCAGGCTCCGGACCTCGCTGTCCTCCATCTTGAGGATGTCCCTGCCCTGGAAGAGGACCTCCCCTCCCGCTATGCGTCCGGGGGGCACGGGGATCAGCCGCATCACGGCCAGGTTTTTGGCATCGGGGCTCCAGGCCAGGCGGGGTA
>CAYTYG010000091.1:0-10546 GCA_964441515.1 uncultured Treponema sp. | reverse complement strand
GGAGTCTGAAACGATAAACGGGGCCTGAGAATATGGGGAGAAATTGACGCTTACGAACAAAAAGGATGCAGCCCCGGAGGCACCGTCCATACTGAGCCCGGATTTAAAGTCCGCGGCGGCCCTCAGGCCGGGTCGTGCCCGTCGCAGCGCGGCGCGTCGGGCCCCTTGCCCGACAGGTCCCGCATTTTTTCCACCGCGAAGGAGGAGAGGAAGGCTATCTGAACGCTCTTGCCGGAGACGTCTTCCCCGGCAAGGAGTATCCCGTTGGCGTTCTCCGTATAGGACAGGGGCAGGGAACGCCGGAACGATAGGCCGGTCTCGGCGTCGGTCACTTCCAATACGACGGACTCCGCGTGGATCCGGTCCAAATCCGCCGCGGCCTTTTCCGCTTTCTCTTTCATTCTATTTCTCCTTACCCTTCGTTTCCGGAATCTGGAGGATGAGCCTTGCGCCCATGCCGCACTTGGGGCACACGCGCCCTTCCTGGGAATCTTCGCAGCGTACGCAGTACTCGGTGAAACAGCGTACGCATTGGTAGATGACGCCGTTTTCGATCTTTCGGACGCATCTTTTGCAAACAGCTTCGCTCATGGTTGGGGACTCCTTGCGTTACCGCTCCCGGGCGGCGGCCGTCGTTATCCTGCGCTTGCCGTATCGGGGAAGGGATTCGGGTCCGCAGGGTCGATACGATACTACGAGTTCAAGGACTCCCGCTTCCACCGCGTCGCGGAGGACCGGGCATTCCCTCAGGCGTATGGTGCAGAGGCTCCGCTCCGGGTTCGTTCCGAGCATGTCGAGCGTGAGGCGCAGGCGGTCCCCTTCGGCCCTCCTTTCCAACTCCGCCGAGAAATCGAGGAGGCCCGGGGCGCCGAACAGGGCTTCGTCCAAATCGGAAAGGCGCAGAAGGCCCCCGTTTCGCAGGCGGAATGTTTCCTCCCTCCGCGCCGGTATCCCGTCCAGGCGGCGAAGGGGCGAGCCGCAAGGGCAGGGGCCGGCCGCGATCCGGGAGATGTCGCCCGTCCGGTATCGGATCATGGGCATGCCTTCCCTCGTAAGCGTCGTCACCACGACTTCGCCCCATTCGCCGTCCTTCATCGCGAGGCCCGTATCGGGATCCAGTATTTCCGCGTAGATGTCTCCTTCGTAGAGATGGTACCCGCCGTGATACCCGCATTCGATGCCCCCGCCGTATCCCAACTCGGTCATCCCGTAGTACCTCGTGACCTCGGAGCCCCAGATGCGGCTCAGTTCCCGGGCGAGGGCGTCCGAGGCGAGGTCGGTGCTGAGGAGAACGCGGCGCGGACGCGGGAAGCCGCCGTGGCCGAGGGCCTCGTGGACCCGGGCGAGAAACAGCACTTGATTGGGGACGCCGACGAGACAGGTGACCCGCTCCGTCTTCATCTTCGTAAGCGTCGACAGAGCCCCCTCGACCGGGCCGTGGGCGATCGGGACGGCTCCGGAGCCTTCCAAGGCGCGGAAGAGGGCTTCGCCGACGCTTCCCTCCCGCGAACCCGGGAGCAGGATCAGGACCCGATCCCCCGGTTCTATAAAGGAGGCCATGCCTTCGCGAAAAAAGCGGCGGGTCAGCGCCTGGTCTTCCTCCGTAAAAAAAAGGCGCTTCGGCGGGCCGGTAGTTCCGCTCGTGTCCAGGGTGACCACCCGGCTTATGTCGCTCTGGGAGACGCAGAGCATCCGCATCCCGTTCTCTCGTAGATCGTGGTCCGAGAGGAGCGGCACGGCCGAAAAATCCTCGGCCCTCCGGACGGCATCCGGGTCTATCTCCGAAAGGCTTTTTCCATAGAAAGGGCTTCGCAGCTTGGCGCGCCGCAGGGTCTCGCGTATCCCCTGGAACTGGTAGGCCCGGATCGACTCGGGATCGAGCCGGGGGCTCCCGACCCGCTGGGCGACCCAGTCGTCGATATTGCCGATTCCCCTTTTCCCCGGGGTCATCCCGCTTTTCCTTCACCCTGGGCCGGCCGGTACAGGGACCGGCCGCTCCGGGACGTCAGGTTATAGGCGCAGAAGGGAATGAGCTTTCCCTCGGGGCTCATGACGTGGATGCGGCATTCCTTGAGGCGTTCCAATTCCAGATTCCAGGCGTCCTGGAAAAGCATGCAGGAGACGGCCAGCGTATCCCGGGCGGCACGACGCAGGAAATGGTCCAGGCTGCGGTAATCGACCGCTCCCTTTTCCTCGGCGGACGGGAAGCCTTCGCCGATCCGGAGGGGGGACGCCCACTGCCGGGCTACGAAGGCTCGAGCGGCGCGGTTCTCCTCGGCCGCCGTCCTCTTTTTTCCGCAGCATTCGCCGTCTTTCCAGCGGGAGAGAGGAAGGAGCTTCCCGTCCTCTTCTTTCAGAAAATTCCCGTGAAAGGAGCAGCGCGCGTGCTCCGCGCGAGGAGGCAGGAAATGGGCCGCTTTCATGAGGCCGAAAGTCTGTCGTTCTATCTCGCGCAGCAGGCGGGGGATCGTTACGCGGTTTTCCGGAGGCGGGCCCGGAAAACGGCCGAAATAGCTCATGGGCTGAAAGTGAACGCCCCGGACGACGGGCATGGACTCGACGGCGAAGCGGAGGATATCGCCGATGTTCCCCTCGTTCACGCCCGCCACTATAGTCGGCACCAGCACGACTCCGATGCCGGACCGGCCGCAGTTCCGGATGGCCTTTTTCTTCGCCTCCAGGAGGTCCGCCCCCCGGATGGCTCGATATACGGCGTCCTCGGTGCCGTCGAATTGCAGGAAGACGCAGCGGAGCCCCGCCTCCTTCAGGCTTGCCGTAAAGTCCCCGTCCGCCAGGCGAAGGCCGTTCGTGTTGAGCTGGAAATAGTCGAAGCCGTGCCTCCGCCCCGCGGCGATGATCTCCGGAAGGTCGTCCCGAAGGCTCGGCTCGCCGCCCGACAGCTGGATGTTGTAATGGCCGCCGTTTCTTTCGAGTATCCCGAACCACTCCTCGATACGCTCGAGGGTAGGATCGGGGGCCGGGTCCGCTCCCGCCGAGGCGAAGCAGACGGGACAGCGGAGGTTGCAGCGGGAGGTGATCTCCAGGAGCACGCAGCAGGTTTGCTGCCGGTGCTCCGGGCAGAGGCCGCAGTCGAAGGGGCAGCCCAGGACCTTCTCCGTCGCGCACCGCTCGGGGGCGGAAGGCTCGCGGTCGTTTTTCCACGCATCGAAGGGGGGGGGGCCTTCCCAGAGGAGGACGCGCGTCGTGCCGTGGTCGGGGCAGGTCTTCACCAGGAACACCTTGTCCCCCTCGGCGATTTTCTCGGCCGGTATGCGGCGGAGGCACTCCGGGCAAACGCTCTCGCCCCGGCCGAGGAGGGTTTCCCCGCTCACGTCCCGGCCTGCCGATAGGAAGCATCGTGTCCGGCCGCCGCCGCCAGGGTATCCACCCTTTCCAGCAGCCTTAGGGCCGTTTCCCTCCGCTCCCGGATTTTCTCCGCTACGGCCCCCTCGCCGCCCGCCTTTTCCAGCGCCCGACAGAAGCGTTCGTCAAGGGAGACTATGCGGTCTTCCCGGACCAGTTTGTCGGCCAGGTAGACGATCTCCTTTTCCGTCAGCGCCGAAGGTTCTCCCCGGGACGGACCCAGGTCCATGTGGGCGCCGACGATCTCGGCCACCCGGGGAAAGCCCTCCTCGCGCAGCAGGGCGGCCCCGACGGAAGCGTGATCGCGGCGGCCTTTCGCGATATCGTGCAGGATGCCGGCCGCGACGATAGCGTCGATGTCCGGATGCGCATCTCCGTCGGAAGCGACGGCCTCGGCCATCCGCTTCCCCAGGGCTGCGACCGCCCGGCCGTGCCGGACGACGGGATCCGGGACGCCGTGGATCCGCAGCAGGGAAAGGCACTCCTCCTCCGAGGGGATGTCGAGCCGCCGGGCACGCAGCCGCATTCTCTCGTAATCCTCCCGGGTGTCGATATCCCAGTGGATCGCGGCGTCCGCGCATTCCACTTCCAGGGCTTCATCTTCGTGCTTTTCCAGGATCGAACGCAGGTTGCCGGCCGGGTCCGCGCCGGAGATTTCCCGCGCGTACCGCGTATCGATGAGCGGTGGATGGCCGCGGCGAGAATCGAAGACCGGGTAGACTATCGGCGCGCCGGTCCGTTCCCGGGCGGCCAGGAGGCGGCGGTAGGTGGAGGGCCGGACAAGCGGTATGTCCGCGGGCAGAAGGAAGAACCCGCCGACGGTATCCTCCAGCGAACGGACCCCGGCTTGAATCGAGGCAAACATGCCGAGTCGATAATCCCGGTTCAGGACCCTGCGCAAGCCCAGGGAGGAAAGGAGGGGGTCGAGCTTTTCCGCCTCGTGCCCGACGACCACGCGGATATCCCCGACGCCGGCGGCCCGGAACGACTGCGCCGCGCGCTGCAGCGCCGGAATGCCGGCGAGGTCCAGGAGCGGCTTCAACTCCCCCATCCGGGAAGAGAAGCCGCCGGCCAGGATTACGGCGGATACATCCTGTCTATCCATTCGACCTCTCCGCGCGAACCTGTATCAATTCCGCCACGACGCTGACCGCGATCTCCTCCGGGGTCTCCGCCGATATGGATATCCCGATGGGGCTGTGGACGGCGGCCAGGCGTTCCTTAGCCACGCCCCGTTCCTCGATAAGGTACTTGTACACGAGATCCCGCTTTTTTTTGCTGCCTATCATTCCGATGTAGGCTACCCGCTTGTCGATCACCTGTTCGAGAACGTAGTTGTCGTTGAGATGCCCCCGGGTCACGATGACGATATAGCTGTCCTCGTCGAAATCCAGGTCCGGCAAGGGGTCGCCCAGGGAATCGGGAACGACCAGTACGGACCTGGGGAACCGCTGGGGGCAGGCGAACTCGCGGCGATCGTCGATGACCGTCGTCCGGAATCCGACCGATTCGGCGATCGGCGCGATGCATTTCGCGACGTGGCCGGCGCCGAAGAGGAACACGGTTCCCGTCTCCCGTATCGGCTCGACGAACATCCTGCGGCCCTCCAGGGCTTCCGAGTGGATGGAGAAGATCGACGGTCCCTCCGTGAGTTTTTCCAGGAGCTCCCGGGACCCGCCGAACGCGCCCACGAGCGTCCGGTCGGGCCGAACCGCGCAGCGCCGCGAGCTTCCGTCCGGACCGAGCTCCGTCACCATCCAGCACTTCCCGCGGCGGCCGGCGCAATCGGCGATCTCCCGGAAGACGGCCCGGTTGGCTTCCTTCGCCGCGTCCACGAAATCGAGGAATATCTCGCCCTCTCCCCCGCAGATCATCTCGGATTCCGCGGCGTCCTTGCCCGTAAGGTTGAACGGGTAGATACGGGAAACGCCGGACTCGAGGGACTCCAGCGCGCGCCGGATGGCCTCGGCCTCGAGCCTCCCGCCTCCTATCGTCCCGAAGATCTCGCCGGACCGCCGGACAAGCATCTTGGCCCCGGAGCTGCGCGGCGCGGAGCCCGACTTCTCCACGATCGTGGCGGCCACGAAGCTCTCGTTGCCGCGGAGGAGATCCGCCTGCTCCGTCCAAATGCGGTCCATCATTCGTCTCCCGTCGTCGTCCCGTCCAAGCCTATCCCCGCCTTCGTCAAGAGTTCCACCGCTTTCCCGTACACCGAAAGAATGATTCCAGGGCAGCGCTTAGGCGCATTCTCGAACGTGCCCTCCAGAAGCTGCATGCAATCGGTCCCGCCGTAGCGGCCCCCGTACTCCTCGCCGAACCAATGGACGAGTTCGCGGACGAGTTCCTTCGCCCCGTCGCGTTCGGTCTCGTCGGGACCACCCTTGCCGAGGTAGAGCGACAATAGGCAAACGCCCCCGGAAAGGGCTCCGCAGGGTTTATCCCCGCTTCGCATTCCTACGCAGAGCCCCCAGAGAGTCCGGATGAGGTCGGGATTCTTCTCCCCCCTCGCGTCCAAACCCATCTGCACAAGGGCCTGGCTGCAGCAGAGCCCCTGCTGCGCCAATTCCGCCAAGTGGAACGTCTCTTCATTCATTTTGCCTCTGCTCCTTGTATAGGCGGCTTGCCTTCCGCGCCGCCATTATACAATATCCCGGGCGCGCTTCCAGAAAGGAGGCCAGCGGCGAGCAGTCGACGTCCCGCATCATCGCCGCCGCGAGATAGCCGCGGAGCGCCTCGGAACGGTCCTCCCAACGGAGAATCGCGAAGCCCGCGGCCGCCGCCGCCTCGCACAGCTCCTCCCGCGTAAGGAGGCAAGCAAGACACCCCCGCGAAGGCCGCTCCCGGCGCGAAGCCTCCGCGGCCCGGGAGCGGGCGTAGGGATCCGATACGAGGAGAAAGCCGCCCTCCTTCAAGACGCGGTTCGCTTCCCTCAACACATCCCCGGGGCGGCCGGTCGCCTGGAGGCTGCACTCGGCCAGGACCCCGTCGAAAGACTCGGCCTCGAACGGCAGTTCCATAGCGTCCGCGTTGTAAAGAGGCGTGCCGGGATGCCGCTCCCGTCCCCGCTTCAGGAGGAGGGAGGAGGTGTCGACGCCGCAGGCATCGAAGCCGTACGTATCCCTCAGAAAGGCCGCGGTGGCTCCCATGCCGCAGCCGACATCCAAAATCCTAGCGCCCCGCGGGATACCGCAGGACTCTACGAGCTCCCCGGTCAACGCGAAGCCGCCCGGCCGTATCGTCCCGAGCGCCCCGTCCAGGAAGACCGGGGACTCGTAGGGGTTCTCCCCACGTTCGGTACGAACAGGCCGGGCGGCTCCGCTCATTATCCCTCCCCTACTTTCCCTTTCCCAGCGCGGCAAGCCCCGCCTTGATCTTTTCCGGCAGGGCGGGCACCGAGTAGATGCGCACGCCGGTGGCGTTGTAGATCGCGTTGAGGATCGCCGGGTGCGGAGCCGTCAGGGGGGCTTCCCCGACGCCCGATGCGCCGTACGGACCGTGCGGCCTGGGCGTGACGTTGTAGATGATGTCCATATCGTCCGGCACGTCCTGGATGTTGGGAAGCCCGCAGGCCAACAGGGAGGTGTGCTTCTTGAGGTCCTCGAAGTCCTCGGTGAGCGCCAAGCCGATGCCCTGGGCCAGTCCGCCGTAGATCTGCCCGTCCGTGGTCGTCTTGTTGGTGATGGTTCCTATGTCGACAACGGTGGTGAATTTCACGACCCGCGCCTTACCCGTCGCCATGTCCACTTCGACTTCCGGCATGAACAGCTCGTACATGTAGGCCGAGAAGGGATCGCCCTTCCCGGTGACCGGATCGCAGTTGGAGCACATGGAGGCCGCCCACTTCCCGTTGTACTTGAGCGGAATATTCTCGGCCACCATCTCGTCGTAGGTCCGGTAGGCGCCGTCCTTGCCCGGTTTCTTCATCGCGTTGACAAGCATCTCGCAGGCGACCCGGATCGCGTTTCCGGTCACGACGTTCTGCCGGCTGCCGCCGGAGGGGCCGCTGGCGGGCGTGAAGGCGGTGTCGTTCAGGAGCAGCTTGATCTGTTCCGGCTTGAATCCGGCCTGCCGGAGCGTTTCATGGGCGTGGGTGAGGGTTCCCAGATCCGCGCCCTGGCCATGATCCTGCCAGGAAGCGCCGACCGTCACCCCGTCCTTCGTCAGCTCGACCCAGGCCTCCGAGCCGTCGGGGCCGTCCAGGCCGCATCCGTAGATGCCCAGCGAGAGGCCGACGCCGCGTTTCTTTTCGGGGGTCGACATCGAGGCGCAGCGCTTCTTCGCCTCCTGCCAGAGGGGGCGCAGGGTATCGATCATCTTCTCCAGGCAGAAGACCTCGGGCACCTGCTGGGTGGGCGTCGTGGCTCCCGGCCGGTAGACGTTCTTATACCGAAGCTCCAGGGGGTCCATGTCGAGCTTTTCGGCCAGTTCGTCCATCGCGATCTCGGAGGCCAGGTAGGCCTGCGGAGACCCGTAGGCGCGGAAGGCCGAGCCCCAGGCGTGGTTGGTGCAGACCGTGCGGCCGTGGCCGCGGATGTTCTTGATGTCGTAGCCGGCCCCGATGAACTGCGCCTGGCGGAGCGTGAGAAGGTCGCCGAATTCGGAGTAGGGCCCGTGGTCGATGAACCAATCGTTCTCCATCGCCAGGAGCTTGCCGTCCTTGTCCGCGGCCAGCTTGCACTTGACGAAACCCGGGGACCGCTTGCCCGTGTAGGTGATGTTCTGGTACATGTCGAAGACGAGGGAGACCGGCTTGCCCGTCGCCATGCAGGCGACGCCCAGGAGAGCCTCGTTCGTGGGGCTGAACTTGAATCCGAACGTGGCCCCGGTGGGGTTCTGGATCAGCCGGAGCTTCTCCGGTTCGATGCCGAGCCCGGCGCTTATCATCGCGTGGTGCAGATGCAAGGCGATGCTCTTGGATTGGATCGTGAGCCGCCCCTGTTCGTCGAAGTACGCGCATCCGCAGTCCGGCTCCAGGACAAGATGCGGCTGCCGGCTGCAGTACGTGTTCACTTCCACGACCGCGGCGGCGTTCTGTAGGATCGGCTTGACATCCTCTCCCTTCACCACGCCCTGCTCGTAATAGATGTTCGGCGTGCCGGGGTGGATCTCCATCGCGTCCTCGGCCATGGCCGCGGGGGCGCTCATGTACGCGGGCAGGACCTCCAGGTCCACCTTCACCTTCTTGGCCGCCGCCCTCGCGTGGGCCTCGGTGTCGGCGCAGACGATCGCGATGGCGTCTCCGTACTGGAAGACCTTCTTGTCGCAGAGGATGGGCCGGTCCCAGCCGTCGCCCTTGTTGGTCGGGAAGGTTATGAGGCCGGTGATGCGGTTCTTCCCCTTCACGTCCTTGTGGGTGACGATCTTGTAGACGCCGGGCATCTTCTCGGCTTCCGATGTGTCGATCCCCTTGATGTTGGCGTGGGAGACCTCGGCCTGTACGAGGGCCATGCGAAGGGTGCCCGCGGGCATATGCAGGGCGACGTCGGCCCCGTAGTCCCAGGTCCCGGTGGCCTTGCTGACGGCCGAGGGCCGGTGATACGTGGTTCCGTAGATCTTGTTGCCCGTCGGCTTAAACAGGAGATCTTCCTTCCGCATCTCCCCCCGCAGGACTTTCGCGGCGGCCATCACCGCGTCCACCAGGGGCTTGTAGCCGGTGCAGCGGCAGGTATTGTGATGCTTCTGGAACCAGTCGCGGATCTGGTCGCGGGTCGGGTCGGGATTCTCCTCCAAAAGGACCTTGGCGGACAGGATGAAGCCCGGGCTGCAGAATCCGCACTGGGAGCACCCGTAGGCCATCCAGGCTACCTGCAGCGGGTGGAGGTTCTCCGGGGTCCCGAGGCCCTCGATGGTGGTGATCTTCGCCTGGTCGTTCACCCTTTTCATCTTCGTGACGCAGGACAGGACGACCTTGCCGTCCAGGATGATGGAGCACGACCCGCATTGCCCCTGGTTGCAGCCGACCTTGCACCCGGTCAGCAGCAGCTGCTCCCGCAGGACGGAAGCCAGGCTGGCCTCGGGATCGACGATCATGGTCCTCGGTAATTCGTTGACGATGAGTACTTTCTTTTCCATTCTTCTCCTCCTAAGTCGTTGGAATGAAATGGCGAAAGCCCGGCGAGCCGTACCCGTCGCGATCGGTCCGCTGTCGGGCGAAAAACCAGGTTATCCTCCTTTCCCGAAGGGACAATCGGGATACGAGCAGGACTCGCATACCGAGCAAAGGCCTCCATGCCCGAGATCTACCAGGTCGGCCTTTCGCAGCCTTTCGCCCGCGAGCAGCCTTGGAAGGACGAGATCGAAGATCGTGGTACGGTAGTACATGACGCAGCCGGGAAGGCCCAGGACGGGGACGTCTCCGATCTCCGCCAGCAGGAACATGGCTCCCGGCAGCACGGGGGCGCCGTAGGCGACGACCCTGCCTCCCGCGGCGCGTATTCCCGCCGGAGTGACGTCGTCGGGGTCCACGGACATGCCCCCGGTCGCCAAGACCATATCGACTCCCTCGGCTACCAGGGCTTTCACGGCGTCCGCGATCCGGCCCGCGTCGTCGTCCACTATCACCTGGCGGACGACCTCGCTTCCGAGCGCCTGTATCTTTTCGCGCAGGACGGGGCCGAAGGCGTCCTGTATCCTGCCGCGGAACACCTCGCTCCCGGTCGTCACGATCCCGACGCGTTTTTTCCCCAACGGGAGTATCCCGACGACGGGGCCTTCCCCTCGGGCAACGCGCTCGACCTCTTCGATCTTGGACTCGTCCACGACGAGGGGGATTACGCGGCACCCGGCCAGGACCCGGTCCGGTTGGACGACGCGGTTCGTATGGAGGGTAGCCACCACGATCTCTTCGATCGAGTTGATGCGCCTCAGGGCCGCGGCGTTCACCTTGAGCAGGCCCCCCGAAACGGAGCGCAGCTCCACCTTGCCCTCGCTGGGTTCGGACAGCTCGACGAGCGGTCCCGCCAGGGCCGCGGCGATCCGCAGGGCGGCCTCGTTTTCGTGAAGCCTGCCTTCCGTGAGTTTCCAGATGTAAAGGTGCTCCTTGCCGATGCGCAGCATGGCCGGGATGTCTTCCGGGCGAACGATATGGCCCTTTTTAAAGGCCCGCCCTTTTTTCACGCCGGGCACGATCTCGGTGATGTCGTGGCAGAGCACCGTCCCAACCGCTTCCTCCACCGGAACCAGC
>CAYTYG010000090.1:0-10547 GCA_964441515.1 uncultured Treponema sp. | reverse complement strand
AGTGGTAGAGCGCGACCTTGCTAAGGTCGATGTCGCGGGTCCGACTCCCGTTTCCCGCTTACGGTGAAGGCGATCCGGATTGATTCGGATCGCTTTTTTTTTCACCGGCGGCTCCCGGTCCGGCCGGATGGCCTTCCTGGGGCCGCCTCTGCTATACTGTTCCATGGAAAGAGGATACGCACATGATAACCAGCAAGAACATCGAGCGCCTTCCCAATTCCGCGGCCCGGCTCACCGTGACCGTGGCCGCCGCCGAAGCCCGGGGGGAATACGACGCCCTGATCGCGGAATACGCGAAAAAGGCGCGGATCGACGGTTTCCGGACCGGCAAGGTCCCCGTCCATGTCCTGGAGCGCAAGTTCGGGGACGACCTTCGGGTGGAGGCCATGGGCCGCGTCCTGGAAAAGTCCGTCGAGGAGGCCCTCAAGGACGAGAAGCTCGTCCCCCTGGCTTATTCCGGCCCCTCCCTTGAGGGGGATCCTAAGTTCGAGCTGGACAAGGATTTTTCCTTCGCCGTCACCTACGATGTCTTCCCGGATGTCAGGCCCGGGGACTGGAAGGGCGTATCCATAGAAGTCCCGAACGTCGCCATCGCCAAGGCGGACGAGGAGCGGGAGCTCGGGGAGATCCGGGAGCGGAACGCCATCGTCGTGGACAAGGCGGAGGGGGCCAAGACCGCCAAGGGCGACATCGTCACGGTGGACTACAGCGAGCTCACCCCGGACGGACAGACCGTACCGGGAAGCGAGAGGCAGGACTTCGTGTTCGAGGTCGGCACCGGCTACAACCTCTACAAGTTCGACGACGATGTCCTCGGGATGAAAAAGGGCGACACGAAGACCATCGAGAAGGCCTTCCCCGCCGACTTCGAGCATAAGGAACTGGCGGGAAGCACCCGCAGGATATCCGTCGCGGTCAAGCTGATCAAGTCCAAGAAGCTCCCGGACCTGGACGACGAGCTGGCGCAGGACGTCTCCGAGAAGTACAAGACCCTGGACGATCTGAAGGCCGACCTGCGCAGGAATATGGAAAAGCGGATGGAGACCCGCCTCCGGCAGATCAAGGAGAAGGCCATCGTGGAAGAGCTCCTGGCCCGTTCCGAGGTGGAGCTCCCCGCTTCCATGGTGGAAGCCGAAATCGCGATGCGCTGGCGCAACTTCGTACAGCAGACGACCGGCGGCGACGAGAAGCAGATGGCCCGGCTGCTGGAGGTGACCGGCCGCACTCCCCAGTCCGTCTCGGACGAGTGGCGCCCCTCCGCCGAGAAGGCCATCAAGACCCGCCTCGTGATCCAGAAGCTCGTGGAGGACGGCAAGTACGAGGCCTCCGACGAGGACCTGGAGAAGGAATACGGAAAAATGGCCGACGAAAGCTCCCTTTCGATCGAAGAGATAAAAGCCGAATATAAGAAGCATGATGCCGTGGAGTACCTCAAGGAACGGATCCGGGAGGACAAGCTCATGGAAGCCATCCTCGCCGCGGCAAGCGTCAAGAAGGGTAAGAAGACGAGCTTCGTGGACTTGTTCAAGGATTCTGAGTAACTTTACCGCCGAGGTGCACGTATGGACGAGAAAATGATTTACGTTGTCCCGCAGGTCGTTGAGCAGTCGGGGCTTACGGAGCGGGCATACGATATATACTCCCGCCTTCTGAAGGACCGGATCGTCTTCCTGGACGGCGAGATCACGGACCAGACCGCGGACATGATCGTGGCCCAGCTACTCTTTCTGGAGGGACAGGATCCGGAAAAGGACATAGACCTGTACATCAACTCCCCGGGGGGATCCGTGACGGCGGGGCTCGCGATCTACGACACCATCCAGAACATACGGCCCGACGTGAAGACCATCTGCCTGGGGCAGGCCTCCTCCATGGGCGCCCTCCTGCTTGCCTGCGGAACCGCCGGCAAGCGGATGGCCCTGCCCTCCTCCCGAGTTCTAATACACCAGCCCTGGGGCGGTGTTTCGGGCCAGGCATCGGACGTCAGCATACAGGCGCGCGAGATTATCCGGCTTAAACGCATCACCGTGGAGTACTTCGCGCTGCATACCGGCAAGGATATCGAAACCGTAGCCAAGGACATGGAGAGGGATCTTTTCATGTCCTCCGAGGAAGCCCTCGCCTACGGCCTTGTGGATACGATCCTGGAGCGGAGGAAGCATGGCAAGGCAGAAAAACGGAGCTAGCGGGGGGGACGCGCGGGAGTGCTCGTTCTGCGGGAAGAGCGGCGAGTTCGCGAAGCGGCTTATCGCGGGACCCGGCGTCTATATCTGCGATGAGTGCGTCCAGGTCTGCAACCAGATCCTCATGGAGGACGACGTACACCTTACGGCGAATTTCTCCGAGGACGTCCCGAAGCCCCGGGAGATCAAGGAATATATAGACCAGTACGTGGTGGGTCAGGAGTACGCCAAGAAGGCCCTGTCCGTGGCGGTCTACAACCACTACAAGCGCATAGCCAACTCGGGAAAGATACAGAACGGAATAGAAATCGAAAAGTCCAACGTCCTTCTCATAGGCCCGACGGGAAGCGGCAAGACCCTTCTGGCCCGCACCCTGGCCAAGAAGCTGAAGGTGCCTTTCGCGATCGCGGACGCCACTACCCTCACCGAGGCCGGCTACGTGGGAGAGGATGTGGAGAATATCCTACTCAAGCTGATACAGAACGCCGGGGGCAACATCTCCGCCGCCGAGCGCGGTATCATCTACATCGACGAGATAGACAAGATAGCCCGGAAGGGAGAGAACGTTTCCATAACCCGGGACGTCTCCGGAGAGGGGGTCCAGCAGGCCCTGCTAAAGATCATCGAGGGCACGGTGGCCAACGTCCCGCCCCAGGGGGGCCGAAAACATCCACAGCAGGAGTACCTGCGGATCGACACGTCCAACATCCTGTTCATCTGCGGCGGCGCCTTCGTCGGCCTGGACAAGATGATCGAGAACCGGATATCCAAGGCCGCCCTGGGTTTCGGGGCGGAGATAAAGGGCAAGGGCGACCGCGACCTTCACGAAATCTTCAACCACCTCCATCCCGAGGACCTCATCAAATACGGCATGATCCCCGAGTTCATAGGGCGGCTTCCCATACAGGTCAGCCTGGAGGACCTCAGCCTGGAGGACCTCAAGCGGATCATCACGGAGCCCAAGAACGCCATCCTGAAGCAGTACCAGGAATCCCTGCGGATCGACGGCGTGGACCTCATCTTCGAGCCCGAATCCATCTCGGCGGTGGCCGAGCAGGCCATCCAGCGCCGCACCGGCGCCCGGGGCCTCAGGTCCATCGTCGAATCCATGATGCTGGAAATCATGTACGAAATCCCGAGCATGGAGGGCGCCAAGCGGGTGGTCATCACCCGGGACGTCGTGGAAGGCTCCGCTAAGCCCTCGGTGGAATACCTGGCCAAGAGCGCATGAACCTTATCGATTCCCTGAAACCAAGGGTGTCGGTCGAACTCCCCCTCGTCTACGTCCGGGATACGGTAGTATTCCCCCACGCCCTGGCGCCCATCTTCGCCGCCACCCGCTTTTCCGTGGGGGCCGTGGACGCGGCGTTGGCCGCGGACAAGAGGGTGTTCATAAGCCTGCTAAAGGACGCTCCGGACGATAAGAGTACGGACATACGAGTCCAGGAATTCGGTACGGTCGTGCGGGTCATCCAGCAGGTGCGTCTTCCGGACGGCAGCTCCCGTCTCCTGGTGGAGGGCGAAGCCCGGGCGCGCCTTCGAAAGACCGTGTACCGCAAGGAGTGGCTGGGCGCCCAGCTCGACATCCTCCCGGAGGAGGAGGAAACCGGACCGGATATCGACGCACTCCTCCAAGTCCTCCGGCGGGACTTCGTCACCTACGCCGACCTGGTCAAGAAGATACCCGGGGAATCCATCCAGGTAGTCAACAAGGCCGAAGACCCCCGAAAGCTCTGCGACCTCGTCTCCCACGCCCTCCAGGTCCGGGTGGAGAAGAAACAGGAGCTCCTCTCCATAATCCCCACCCGGGAGCGGATGGAAGCCCTCGCCGTACTTTTGGCCTCGGAAAACGAGCAGCTCACCCTGCAGAAACGCATCACCCAGAAGGTGCGCGCGCGGATAGACCGCTCCCAGAAGGACTACTTCCTCCAGGAACAGATCAAGGAGATCAACAAGGAGCTCGGACGGGACGGCGAGGAAAGCGAACAGGCCGACCTGGAGCGCCAGATCCTCGCGAAGAATCCCCCCGAGGAGGTTCTGGCCAAGGCCCGCAAGGAGCTGGGGCGCCTTTCCAAGCTTCAGCCCCTCTCCCCGGAGGCGGGGGTCCTGCGCACCTACTGCGAGTGGCTTGCCGACCTTCCCTGGTCGGCCAAGACCGAGGACAACCACGACCTTGCCCGGGCGCGGATAATCCTGGACGAGGATCACTACGGTATGAAGAAGGCCAAGGAGCGCATCCTGGAGTTCATCGCGGTGCGGCAGCTCAAGGAGAAGCTCAAGGGCCCTATCCTCTGTTTCGTGGGTCCCCCGGGCACGGGAAAAACCTCCCTGGGCAAGTCCGTTGCCCGCGCCCTGGGCCGCAACTTCGTGCGGGTGTCCCTGGGCGGAGTACGGGACGAGGCGGAGATACGCGGGCACCGGAAGACGTACGTGGGGGCCCTTCCCGGGAAAATCCTACAGTCCCTGCGCAAGGCGGATACGGTCAACCCCGTATTCCTCTTGGACGAGGTCGACAAGATGTCCAGCGACTTCCGGGGCGACCCCGCCAGCGCCCTCCTGGAGGTTCTGGATCCGGAGCAGAACGTCGCGTTCACGGACCATTACCTGGAGGTGCCCTACGACCTCTCAAGCGTCATGTTCATCACGACCGCGAATTCCCTGCACACGGTTCCCTACCCTCTTCTGGACCGCATGGAGGTGATCGAGATCCCGGGCTACAGCGAATACGAGAAGCTGGAGATAGCCCGCTCCTTCATCATCCCCAAGCAGCTGGAGGAAAACGGCCTGGCCGGATCCCGGGTTCGAATCCGGGACGAAGCCGTCCTGGAGATAATCCGGCACTACACCATGGAATCCGGCGTCCGCTCCCTGGAGCGCCAGATAGCCCACGTCATCCGTAAAACGGCCCAGCGCGCGGTGGAGCGCGGGTACGCGGGCGGGGAGAGGAAGCCCGAGGATTACTCCTGTACGATCACGGCCAAGAGCCTCCCTTCCCTCCTGGGCAAACGCGTCCACGACGACGACCTCGTGTACCGGGACCCGAATCCCGGCGTCGCCTACGGGCTCGCCTGGACCGAGATGAGGGGGAACAGATCCTGACCGGGAATCTTGGGGACGTGATGAAGGAGAGCGCCCGCGCGGCGCTCTCGTACATCCAGACCCGGGCCCACACCTTCGGGCTCACCCCCGCCGATTTCCGCAGGAAGACCCTGCACATCCACGTCCCGGAAGGGGCCATCCCGAAGGACGGACCCTCCGCGGGGATAACCCTGGCCGCGTCCCTCCTGTCCGCCCTGACCGGCATGCCCGTACTTCCGGGCTTCGCCATGACAGGGGAGATCACCCTCACGGGACGCGTCCTCCCCGTGGGCGGAGTCAAGGAAAAGCTCCTGGCCGCCCACCGCAACAAGATTCCCAAGGTCCTCCTGCCGGAGGGCAACCGCAAGGACCTGGACGACGTGCCCAAGGAAGTGAGGGCGGACACCGACCTCCTCTTCGTGGCCACCGTGGAGGAAGCCCTGAAAACCCTCTTTCCCGCCCAGCTCGCGGAACGGGCCCGTCCCGCGCCCCGCAGGGCGGCGGCCGGGTCCCGGGACCGCGCCCGAGATCCCTCCCCTCCCAGGCGCCGCGCGAAGAAAGCCTCTTCCTGAGACATTCTCCTACGGACGAGTTGCCTTGGCCCCCCTCCTTCCGGTAGAGTAAACCCGATGTCCGATCCCAGGGTTTTCCAGGTTTCCGAGATAACAGAACTCATCAAGGGCGTCCTGGAGGAGGGATTCTCCACCGTAGTCGTGGAGGGAGAGATCTCGAACTGGCGGCCCGCGGGCTCCGGACACGTCTACTTCACCCTGAAGGACCGGCAGGCCATGCTCCAGGCCGTCCTCTTCCGGGGACGGGCTTCCCGGCTCTCCTTCTCGCCGTCGGACGGCGTCCTTGTGCGCGCGGAAGGCTCCCTCTCCGTTTACGCGGCCCGGGGGCAATACCAGCTCGTCTGCGAGAGCCTTTCCCTGGCCGGGGAAGGCAAGATACTGGCCATGCTGGAGGAGCGCAAACGGCGACTCGCCGCGGAGGGGCTTTTCGACGAGGGGCGGAAACGCCCGCTCCCCCGCTTCCCGGAGCGCGTCGCCGTCGTAACGAGCCCCACCGGCGCCGCGATCCGCGACATACTGAACGTCCTGGGTCGAAGAAACGCGGGAATCCGGGTTACCGTTTTTCCCGCAGCCGTGCAGGGCGAGGACGCCCCCGCCCAAATCGTCCGGCAGATCCGCACGGCCAACGAGTTCCGCATGGCGGACGTGATCATCGTGGGGCGGGGCGGTGGATCCCTGGAGGACCTCCTGGCCTTCTCCGACGAGGACGTAGTTCGCGCCGTGGCCGAGTCCGGAATACCCGTCATCAGCGCCGTGGGCCACGAGATAGACTGGGCCTTAACAGACTTCGCCGCGGACCTCCGAGCCCCTACACCCTCCGCCGCCGCGGAGCTGGTATCCGAGAGCCGCGGCCGGCTCCTGGAGGAAACCAAGGCCCGCCGGGAGGGGATGGAGGAGGAGATCCGCCGCCGCATCGAGCGGTACCGTTCCCTGGTGGGCCAGTTCGATCCCGAATCCCTGGAGCTGCGTTTCCGGCGCGTCCTTCAGCCCCGGCTCCAGCGCTTCGACGACCTGCGGGAGGATCTGGCGCTGGGTATGCGGGACAGCCTCGTCCGATCCCGACACCGCTTCGACCTGGCCCTCCGGAGCCTGGAATCCGCGAGTCCCCAGGCCGTCCTGGAGCGCGGATTTGTCGTCGTTCGCCGCGCGGATACGGGCAAGCCCGTTCGGAATTCCCGGGAGATTTCCCCAAGGGATTCCGTATCCCTGCATTTCGCGCGGGGCAGCGCCTCCGCCGTCATCGAGGAGACACGAGAATGAAACAGTTCGAGGAGCGCCTCCGGCGCCTGGAGGAGCTCTCGGAGAAGATTCGGGACTCCGAACTCCCCCTGGAGGAAGCCCTCTCGGTCTTCGAGGAGGGGATCAAGCTCTCCAAGTCCCTGGAGCGGGACCTGGCGAAGATCGAGAGCCGGGTCGAGATACTCCTGAACCAGCCCTCCGCCCCGGAGGACAAGCCGGAGTTGGGGCTCTTCGACCAGGAAGGAAACGGCGGCTGAAAAAGCCTTAGAGAGGCAGGAAGGGGAAAAGGAGCCGGTCGCTCGGGGCGAAGTCCAGGCTGCGCAGGGCCTCGGAATCCACCCAGCGGACCTCGTCGTGCTCCGCCAGAATTTTCGGATCACCCTCGAAATCGATCCTGTAAGCCTTCAAAAGGAAGACAACCTCTTCCTTGAGGAACCGGGCGGAGCCCAGGCAGACCCCCGGCCGGACTTCAATGCCCAGCTCCTCCAGGAATTCCCTCTCCAGTGCCCTGCGGGGGGATTCCCCCGGCTCGCACTTGCCTCCGGGGAATTCCCACCTACCGCCCAGCGCCCCACCCGCCTTCCTCCGGGCTACGAATACCCGTCCGGATCGAACTGCGATTCCCGCTACGGAGATGGGCATGCGGCTCTAGAGGAAGAGCACGGAGGCGAAGAGGAAGTGGACGAACCCGACGATCATGGCGGAAGTCCCGACTATGCGCCGGTTCGCGGTAAATACCCGCTCCATATTTTCCAGAGTCTCCGTGGTGACGTTGGAATTGCCGCGGTAAAACTCCAGTAGCAGGGAAAAGCCCGAGGCCAGGCCCGCGATGGCGGGAAGGAAGTCCCCGACTATGGGAATGTCTCCCCGCATAACCGTCAGGAGCTTGAAAAATCCGACTATCACGGCCAGGACACCCAGGACCAGGCGAACCGTCATGTCCTGAAGAAAACCCCGGACCCCGTCGAACTTCGTCCCCTTCTCCGGGGTGTCGTGGATCAGCAGGGCATAGCCACCCACCAGGTTGAGGACTACGCTCAGGAAATAGAATTGGATCATGCCGAAACCCCCAAGGGACCTTGGAACGCCATTACCATCAAAATAGCTTAAAGACTCTGGGCGGTCAAGGTGAAGTCCGCCGACGGTTCCGCGCCTACCGGATCGGGGACGTAAGCTCCAGGAAGGCCCCCCCCGCCTCGATAACCAGGGACAGGTGACCCCCCTTCCCGGCGGAAACGGTCGTCATGCGGTACTCCTCCTGTCCCGAGGGGGAGACAGGGATCTCCAAGGACGCATCCTCCCCTTCGTCGACGCGGTAAGTCATCCGGGCGTTCCCGGAGAAAGGCGTCCCGGCACGGGCCGTGCGCCTCACGGTGATGTACACGGTCTCCCCGAAGCGGAAGGCGGAGATCTTGAAAAGGTGGCCCCCCAGCGTTCCGGAGTCCTGCCGACCCGTCAGGAAGGACAGAAGTCCCCCGGCAACCGCGAACAGGATAAGGCTGAAGAACATAAACCGCAGGGAGCGGGTAGCCACCAGGGATCCCAGGAGCCCGGGACGTTTGGCATCGTACTGCTTTACAAGCCAGCGGACCTCCGGGGAAGCGCGGGAAAGCCGCCGCTCCCGGCTGTAGTGACGGACCAAGCCGTCGTCCTCCGGTTCGGTAAACGGTCTTCCCTTCCTTTCTTCCGCCATGTCACCCCCCCAGCACTCTCGCGGCGTACCCGGGCAGGGCATCCGCTCCGTAGTTGCCGAGTTCCGAACGGGCCGATTTCCCCGCGACTCCATGCGCCAGTACCGAGGCGCATGCGGCGTCGAAGCCGGAAAGCCCCCGGGAGAGCAGGGCGCCGGCGATCCCGGCGAGGACATCCCCGCTTCCCCCCACGGCCAGGGAAGCGTCCATGCCGTCGTATACGGCCGTCCGGCCGTCCGGCCCGGCTATCCAGGTGACGCAGGATTTTAAAAGAACGACGGCTCCCCATCTCCCGGCAAGCCCGGCCAGGCGCTCCTCGGGTTTCCGCAGGAACTCTCCCGCGGGTTGTCCTGAAAGCCGGGCGGCCTCCCCGGGATGCGGGGTCAGGATCGTGGGAGCTGCCCGGGGGGGAGGGTCCAGGTCCCGGAGGACGTCGAGGGCATCCGCGTCCAGAACGAGGGGCAGCCCGGAATCCCAGAGCCTTCGAAGGAGGACCCGAACCGTCCCGTCTTTCCCCCAACCCGGCCCCGCCACGGCGGCTCCGGCCCGTCCCAAGTCCGTCTCCGAGGGATCCTCCGGAAGGGGTTGAACCATCTCCCCCTGGAGGGCGGACGCCGCGATGGGCCATATATCCGGACGCACGTGTAGGCATACAAGCCCCGCGCCCCCCGCCGAGGCCCCCCGGGCTGCCAGGATCGCGGCGCCGCTGGCTCCCCGGGATCCCGCGAAAATCCGGCAGAATCCCCGCTCGTACTTATGGGCCTCCGGGCGGAAGGAAGGGACGAGATCCGCGAGGTCCGAGGGCTCTAAAAGGCGGCAGGAGGAATCCCCGCCGGAGCCGCCCGGAAAGACGCCGCTTATGGGAATTATTACTCCCGCGAAGGGGCGCAGGGCGGGCCTGTAGAGACAGGCTTTGCGGGGCTCCACGCAGAGCGTAGCGGCCGCCCGAATGACCGCGGCCTCCTCGGGGACGTCGTCCCACGCGCCGGAGGGAACATCCAGCGCGGCTACGGGTGTCCCGGACTCGTTGGCGGCCTCCACGAGGGCTGCTTGGGGCGGCCTCAGGGCTCCCGAGAGACCCGTGCCGGCTATTCCGTCCAGGATCACGGAGGACTGCCCCAGGAGCTCGCGGCAGGCTGCTTCCTCCGTCCCCCAATCCAGCACCCGGACCCCGGAGTTCCGGGCCGCCCGCAGCTGCGCGGCCGCGAGGCCCGAGGGCTCCCCGGAGGCCAGGATGGCCGTCAGCCGGGACGGTTTTCCCTTGGTCGCCCGAAAAGCGATCCTGCGCAGGACCGTCAGGGCGTCCCCGGCGTTGTTCCCCCGGCCCGCAAGGGCGGTTACGGACCCGTCGGCCCCCGGACGGGCCGGGACGGCGGCGAGGACGGACTCCATCCCCGCGGCCGCGTTCTCCATGAGGGCCGCTTCCGGAACCCCAATCCCGTCCCGGACCTCCCGGTCAAGATCCGAAGCCCGCCGGGCGCTCACAAGGGGTATCACAAGGCCCCCCCCGGGAGAACGCGGTCAAACCGCCACCATACCACGCGGGCCTCGAACCGGGTGCCCGCCAGGGCGCAAAGGATGCCGTCCGGGGAGAGGTATAGGGTGGTATACATCAGTTCGTCCGGGTCAATCTGTATGGAAAACCGCCGGAGGGCCTTCGCCGCCGCGTCGTACACCGCTCCGGACTCTCCGTCCGGCTTGTTCAGCATATAAAGTATTATCCGCTCCGCGCACGCGGAGAGCGTCGCGTCCGGGTCGATCATCAGGTATTTCGGAAAATCCTC
>CAYTYG010000089.1:0-10569 GCA_964441515.1 uncultured Treponema sp. | reverse complement strand
TACCTGACCGCCCAGGAAAACCTGCTGACCTTGACGGGGGACCTGACCATTCCCCGGGCGGACATCGTGGTCGACCCTTCCATCATCCAGACGGCGTCCCAGGAAGGATCGGCCCCGAAGACCAATACGAAGATAGACCTGGGCATACAGATGGGCAAAGGTGTGACCGTCTATTTCCCCTCCAAGGAATTCCCGGTGATCCTGGGGCAGGCGGATCCTTCCAGCCGCCTGTCCGTTTGGTACGACGATCGGGAGCAGTCCTTCGCCCTGAAGGGGAACGCGGTTCTCCGGGGGGGGAATCTTTTCTATATCCAGAGAAACTTTTACCTGAAATCGGGGAAGCTGGTCTTCAACGAAAATCAATACTCCTTCGATCCAAGGGTAACCCTGGAGGCCGAACTGCGTACGAGGTACGAGGATCAGTCCATCCGGATCATACTGCGGGCGGAAAACCAGAGCCTTTTAAGTCTGCAGCCTACCCTGGAATCCGTTCCGTCCCTTTCTCAGACGGAGATCGCGGCCCTCCTGGGAAGCGATCTCATCGCGGCGGACGAAGGGACCGAAGTGAACATCCGTCGCACCTTGATAGCATCCACGGATATCATCCCGCAGCTCAATTTCGTGAGCGTATTCCAACGAAACACCCAGAGGCTCCTGGGCCTGGACATCTTCTATCTTCGGACGGAGATAGTACAGCGGTGGCTCATGGACGTAGCCAACCTGGACGCCCAAATTGACCAGACGGCGACCCTGGCGGACTACCTGGACAATACCTCGGTCTATTTCGGGAAGTACATACGGGATGATGTTTTTTTGCACGGGTCGTTGCAGCTGGAGCAGAGAAGGCCACTTGTAAACAAGAGCTCGTTAAGGCTAGACTCCGAGATCGGTTTCGAGCTGGCTACGCCCTTTTTCCTGTTCGACTGGAGCGTGGCGTTGCTTCATCCAGAAGACCTTTTTATCAGCGATAATTCCTTCAGTTTTACGTGGAGACTGTCCTACTAAAAAAAAGGAAGAACCATGAGACGCAGAATAGGATCGACCGCTTTGTTGCTTGTACTCGCGATGGCCGTTTTCGCCCAGCCCGGACCGGATTGGTATCTCGGGAAAGTCATCAAAGAAATCACCTTCGAAGGTCTGGATCGCGTGGACAGGAACGAGCTGGGCACGATCCTGCAGGACTATGAAGGCAAGGCATTCTCCGAATCTCTCTGGATGGATCTCCAGGCGGCGGTGTACGAGCTGGACTATTTCGAGAGTATTAGCCCCATCGCGTTGCCCGGGGACGCGGAATACAAGTCCGTTATAATCAAATTCGCCGTTACGGAAAAACCTTGGCTTGAAAGCGTCAAGGTTCAGGGTGCCCGCGGACTCCGTCAGGGCGAGATCCTGGATAAGGCCCTGCTCAAGTCCGGCGACATATACAACAAGGGAAAGGCCGTCCAGGACGAGCAGGCCATACAGAGGTTTTACGTCGAGAAGGGATACGCGGACGCCACGGTGACCAGTTTCACGGAGCCCGGGAAGGACGGGAATTCCCTGGTGCTGATCTTCCGTGTTTCCGAGGGAAGCCAGGTCGCGATCCGGGAGATACGGTTCGAAGGCAACGCCTCCATCGCGGCATCCTCGATCAAACCGCAGCTCAGCCTGAAGGAACAGGCACTCTTTCAGACCGGCCTCTTCCAGGAGCAGAAACTGGAGGCCGACCGCAGGAAGATAGAGGACCTGTACCGGAGCCGGGGCTACGTCGACGCCCGCGTCGTGGACGTGCTGAGGGAACAGGAAAAGGAGGAGGGGGTACCGAAGACCCGCATGGTGATCACCTTCGTCATTTCCGAAGGCCGCCAGTACAGCTTCGGCGGGCTTGCGTTCTCCGGAAACCGCATCTTCCCGGACGACAAGCTCCTGTCCCTGGTGCGCTCCAAGGAGGGGGGGGTCCTCAACTACTTGACCCTCCTGCAGGACAAGCAGAGGATCGAGGACCTCTACTACGAGAACGGGTACATCTTCAACCGCATCGACATGAAGGAAAACCGCGACGCGGAACAGAGCGTGATCTCCTATACCCTGGAGATCGTGGAGCGGGAGCGGGCCCATATAGAGAACATCCTGATAAAGGGAAACAGGAAGACCAAGGACCACGTGATCTACCGCGAGCTACCCTTCGAGGTGGGCGACATATTCTCCAAGGCGAAGGTCATCACGGGGCTTCGAAACCTTTACAACCTCCAGTACTTCTCCGCGTTGACCCCCGAGATGATACCCGGAAGCGCGGAAAACCTCATGGACCTTATAATTACCGTGGAGGAGCAGAGTTCCGCGGACATTCAGTTCGGAATGACCCTAACCGGGATAGGGGGATCCGAATCGTCGTTTCCCCTGTCCGGACTCATAAAGTGGAACGACCGGAACTTCCTGGGCAACGGGCAGAGCGTCTCCGTGGGCCTGACGGTTTCCCCGGACAACCAGGAGGTTACCCTGGGCTTTGCGGACCCATGGCTTTTCGGGAAGAGGATAACCGGGGCCGCGGAGCTTTCCTTCATCCACAAGGATATGAAAGCCCTTCAGGACGGCCCGCTGGGCGGGGCCTTCCCTTACGGCTCCCCCGGGGCGGTTCCGGATCCCTATTCATCCTGGGACGAGTACCGGGAGGCCGGCTACGACGTTCCGGACGAGTATTACATGGAGTACGAGTACTGGAATATCAACCTCACCTTCTCGCTGGGATACCGCTTCGTCTTCACCCCCGGCGTCCTGGGAGTGAGCGGGGGAATCCGGTTCGGGATAACCAACCACACCTACGACCAGAGCCTGTACCGGCCCTATGACGAGGACCTGGCCAAGTACCGGGGAGAGTGGATATTCGGCAACAGCCTGATAACCCGAGTGTATTTCAACGCCCTGGACATCTGGTACGACCCCGGGAAGGGCTACTACGCGAGCCAGAAGTTCACCTGGGCCGGGCTTTTCAGCTTCGAAAAGGACCAGTTCATCCGGTCGGATACCAAGCTGGAAGGCTACCTTACCCTCTTCAACATACCCGTGGGCGAAAGCTGGGCTCTCAAGTGGGTTCTCGGCGCGCACACCGGGCTTTCCGTTCTCCTGCCCAAACCCGGGATAGACTTCTATGTCATGAGCAATTCCCAGCTCTATATAGACGGTTATTTTATAGGACGCGGCTGGACGGAGCTGAACGACGACGAGTTCGGCGGTAAGGCGGTCTGGGAGAACTGGATAGAACTGCGCATGCCCCTGGTGAAGCAGTTCCTCTCCCTGGACGGATTCCTGGAGGCCGTTACCATCAACACCATGGAGAACGGGCTCCTGGACATACGGGATGACGACGGCAGCGGCGGCACGGACGATACAAGGACCTCCATCCTGGACATGGGCCTGAAGAACATGGCCTTCAGCATGGGGATAGGGCTCCGTTTCACCATACCCCAGTTCCCCTTCCGCTTCTATTTCGCGAAGCGGTTCTTCATGAACGACGAAGGTTCCTTCGAGTGGGCCCACAAGGGCATGGAATTCGTTCTCAGTATCAGCCAAACACTTAACTGACGGGGAAACAATATGATGTTCAAGCGTTTTTCCTTGACCCTCGCTTTATTGCTGGCGGCCCTGGGCCTCGCCTCCGCACAGCAGATAACCCGGGTGGCCGTCGTGGACCTTTCCAAGGTGTACCTGACATACTCCCGGGATTCCGCGGCCGTACGCAGGCTGGAAGAGGACCGGATCAAGGTTCAGTCCGAGATCGACCGGCTTTCGAACGAGATAAAAGATCTTCAGTTGAAGCGGGTCGAGGCATCCGCCCGCTCCGACCCTTCGGAGGTCCTTAGGCTGGACCAGGAGATCTATCGGAAGGCCCAGTTCCTGGCGGACTATTACAAGGCCAAGCAGGCGGAGTTGGACGACCGGTCCCGGCGCCTCATGGAGAGCTCCGATTTCTCCCAGCTTGTTTACCGCACGATACAGTCGATCGCGGAAATGGAAGGCTTCTCGGTGATCCTGAGCAGCCATTCCGCGGGGTCCGTCACGAGCCCGATAATCTGGTACAGTCCCGCCGTGGATATAACGGACAAGGTCATCCAAGCCTTGATAGGATCGGCAAGATAGGGAGCCTCCGCTAGGGAGCTTCCCCGTCCTTCCCGGACTGGCTCTTCAGCACGGAATAGAGGGTCGAGAATTTTCGCTTATTCTCGTCCGAAAGGTCCATGAGATTCTCATGCACGTCCAGAAGGAACTCCGCGGTTGCCTTTTCCGTGGCCACAACGCTCTCCATGCCTTCGGGAAAGGCTACCGGCTCCTCCAGAACGCGAAGCAGGCGCAAAATACCGATCGTTTTTAGCAGCTCCGTGCAGGGCGGGGAAGGGCGTACGACGCAGAGGGGGCGTTCGGAAAACCGGAGGAACCTCTTGTTGATCCCCACCAGGAGTCCCAGGAACGTGGAATCCATGTAATCGCAGAGGGAGAGATCCACGTACACATTTTCCACCGGAGGCTTGGCTTCCATACGCTCGAAAATGCGGCCTTTCAAATCGGAGCAGAGAGCCGCGGTTACATGCCCGTGAGCCCGAATGTAGATGACGTTGGCGGCTTCTTTAATAAACAAGGCTTCTTCCACGAAGTACCTCGGAAAGGGCGGTTTTTCGCGTCGGGTAGCTGAATATCCACATTGTATCCTAATCGTTTCTTACCTATAATGCAACGGCGATGCCCGAAACAACCCCTCTCATGGACCAGTACCGCCGTATCAAGAACGCGCACCGGGACGAGATACTTTTTTTTCGCCTGGGGGATTTCTACGAGATGTTCGAACGGGACGCCGTCGAAGTCAGCGCCCTTTTAAACCTCACCCTCACGAAACGCCAGGACGCGCCCATGTGCGGCATCCCCTACCACGCGGCGCACTCGTACATCTCCCGCCTGCTAAAGGCCGGGAAAAAAATCGCCGTATGCGAGCAAACCACGGCCCCCGGGTCCGGCCGGGGCCTCATGGACCGGGAAGTCGTGGAGGTGATAACTCCCGGCACCACCCTCGAGGAAGACTACCTGGACAGCCGGTCCAACAACTACCTGGTATCCATAGGCAGGACAAAGGGAGCGCTCGGAGTAGCCTACGTAGACGTATCCACGGGGGAATTCTGCGCATTCTCGGATGCCGGGGACGCCGCCGCCCGGCTCGGAAGAGAGCTCTACCGGCTGTCGCCCCGGGAAGCCCTGGTCCAGCAGTCGCTCCTGGAAGAGCCCGAAATGAGCCGGGTGCTCCGGGAGAGGGACGGACTAATACTCAACCGGTTTCCGGACTGGAGCTTCGATACTCTCCAGTCCGCGGACGCCCTGCGCAGGCATTTCGGCGTCGCCTCCCTCAAGGGATACGGCTTCGCCGAGGACGACCCGGCCCTGGCTCCCGCCGGGGTGCTTCTTTCCTACCTGAAGGACGCTTTCCGGGGAGTTCTTCCGCATATCGCCATGCTCCGGCGCTACGGCGAGGAGACTTTCGTCTCCATCGACGAGTCCACGCAGCGCAATCTTGAGATAGACAGGAACCTCCAGGACGGGAGCCGGACGTACACCCTCCTGGACGTTCTGGACTTCACGCGGACGGCCATGGGCGCGCGTACCTTGAAACAATGGCTGCTACGGCCCCTCCGAGATACGGCCGCAATCACCCGGCGCTTGGACGCGGTAGAACGCCTGTACCGTAACCAGAAGCTTCTGGAACGACTGCGGGCGCGCATGGCGAGCTGCCTGGACCTGGAGCGCCTGGCTTCCCGCACAGCCATGGACAAGGCGCATGCGAAGGATCTTCTGGGAATCCGGGATTCCCTGGAAACCATACGGGACGTCGCGGACCTTGTCCGGGAGGAAGCCGCCGCAGCTCCGGATCTTGCCCCGGGGCTGGACGAAAAAGCCTTGCAAAAGATAGGGGATCTCTCCGGGCTGATCGGGCGCGCCCTGGCGGATGAGCCCTCGGTGCTACTGACGGAAGGCAACCTGATACGAAGGGGCTATGATGCGGAACTGGATAAGCTCCACGAGCTGCGGGACTCCTCCCGAAACGTACTGGAAGCCTACCTAGAGGAAGAACGGCAGGCCACGGGGATACAGAACCTGAAGATACGGTATAACCGCATACTCGGCTATTACCTGGAGGTCAGCAAGGGGGCTCTGCCCCAGGTTCCCGCACACTTCATTCGGAGGCAGTCGATTTCCACGGGGGAACGGTTCACGACGGACCGTCTTGCGGATCTGGAGTCCCGGATCAACGGCGCCCAGGAACGGATTGTCGAGCTTGAAAAGACGCGTTTCCTGGAGCTTCGACAGACCGTAAAAGAATTCGTCCCCCTCATACTCGATTCCGCCCGCGGGTGCGCCCGGGTGGACTGCCTGGCCTCCTTCGCCTACGCGGCCACGTCCCGGGGATACAACCGGCCGAACGTGGACGACTCCGGGGTGATCCGGATTGCCGAGGGGCGCCATCCGGTCGTGGAGGCTCATCTTCCCGGGGGGGAGTTCGTACCGAACGACCTGGAACTGGACACGCAAGGCGTATCCTTCGCCCTCATCACGGGACCCAACATGGCGGGGAAGTCGACCTACCTTCGGCAAACGGCTCTCATCGTGTTGATGGCCCAGGCCGGATCCTTCGTGC
Organism: uncultured Treponema sp.; assembly: GCA_964441515.1. Lineage (GTDB taxonomy): Bacteria > Spirochaetota > Spirochaetia > Treponematales > UBA12059 > JAAYUR01. Next base: position 3,914 of record CAYTYG010000089.1, on the reverse strand, counting down.
CCGCCATGGATGCAAGAATAGGGGCCGTGGACCGCATCTTTTGCCGTGTCGGGGCCCAGGATAACCTGGCCCGGGGCGAGAGCACCTTCCTTGTTGAGATGCACGAGACGGCCTACATCCTCAACAACGCCGGCCTGAAAAGTCTCGTAATCATGGACGAGGTAGGCCGGGGAACGAGCACCCTGGACGGGCTTTCCATAGCCTGGGCGGCCAGCGAACACCTTCTGAACGAGATCCGCTGCAGAACCCTTTTCGCGACCCACTATCACGAGCTGACCGCCCTGGAGCACGGCAGCCTGGCCAACCGATCGCTCGCAGTACAGGAGAGGGAGGGGGACGTCATCTTCCTCAAGAAAGTGGTGGAGGGACCCGCGGCCGGGTCCTACGGCCTGCATGTCGCGGGCCTGGCGGGGATACCGGGGACGGTCCTTGCCCGCGCGCGCCAGGTGAGGGACCAGGTTTCGAGACAGGAAAAGGCCCTTCCCGCCGCCGTCACGGCTGGAAAATCCTCGGTCGCCCAGAAGGCGCTTTTTTCGAGCGAGGAGCTCGCGCTGGACGAACTTCGGTCCATGGACCCGGACAGGATGACCCCCCTGGAGGCGCTTTCCCGCCTCGCGGGCCTGAAAAAACTACTGGAATAGCAATCCGCCGAGGGAACCGGGGCGGTATGAATTCCATGGGACATTCCACACGCCGTCTTCTCGATATGGTCTTGGAGACTCTTTTCCCCCGGGCCTGCGTCCTCTGCGGGCGGAGCCTGGCGGGAGAGCCCGGGCGCGGATATCCTCTGTGCTCCGGCTGCGAGAGGGACTTAGCGAAACCGGAACAGCCCCGTTGCCGGGTCTGCGGAAAGAGCCTGATTTCGGAACGGGACGTATGTATGCGTTGCCGGGACCGGGAGTTCGCCTTCGATTCCATCTTCCCCCTCTGGATCTACCGGGGAGCCGTAAAAGACCTCGTGATCGCCTACAAGGCTCGGAACGTTCGTTCCCTTTCCCGCTTTTTCGGGAAAAGGGTGCAGGAACACCTTGGAGTCCTGGGTTCCGGCATCCCCGTAATTCCGGTCCCGTACAGAAAAGCCCGTATGAGAAAACAGGGATGGGATCCTGTGGAGGAGATGGCACGCTTCCTGTCGAGACGGGGAATCCCCGTCCTTCGCTGCCTGGAACGGCTTCCCGGACCTTCCCAGAAGGTTTTGGACTATTCCGCCCGGCTTTCCAATCTAGCGGGTAAGATCCGTATCCGTCCGGATAGCCCGGTCCCCGCCAGGGTTCTGCTTCTGGACGATGTCCTGACGACCGGAGCCACGCTCTCCGAATGCGCCCGCGTGCTGAAGGGCGGGGGCGCGGAGAGGGTCGACGCGGTCGTCCTTGCCGCGGACTAGAAAACCGGCTCGGGCGCTTTTCATTCCATGGTCTTGACGAGTGCCGTCGCGATCCTGTACTATCCCTATGGTACATAGGATATCCGTAGGGATTATAAGAGTCGTTCCCACGACTCTTTTTTTGTAGGTATGCTGGAAACGGACAGATATCAGAAGGACCTGGAGGAACTCCTTTCGGCCATAGGCTTGCGGATTGTGGAGTTCGGCATAAGCCGGCACCGCGGTTCCATCCAGGTCCGAGCGGTGATATATTCGCCGGAGGGTACCGGAATAGAACAGTGTTCCCGGGCCCACCGGCTTATACAGCCCCGGCTCCAGGTTCTTCTGAATGAACAGGACTTCCACCTGGAAGTCGCCTCACCCGGGGTGGACCGCTGGATACGGTCCGTACGGGAGTATGGCATCTTCGTCGGCCGCGGGGTACGCGTACTACTTCGCGAGGGTAACGAATGGCTGCCCGGGCGGATAACCCGGGCGGACGATGCCGCGGTGACGATCCGGGGTTCCTTTGGGGAGCGGGCTGTGGAATATAAGGATATAGCCAAAGCCCGGTTAGACTACGCACAGGAGGGTGTTGAATAGCCATGTCTTCTGAAATGGCCGATGCGATACGTCAATTAATCTACGAGAAAGGCATCTCCGAAGAGCTCGTGATTAAGACGATTGAAGACTCCCTCCTGGCCGCGTATAAGAAGCGCTACGGTACTTCCGAAAACGCCGTGATTCGGTTCCGGGAGAATTACGAAGGTGTGGATATCTTCGCCAAGAAAACCATCGTAGAGGAGCTGGACGATCCCGACCTGGAGATGACCCTGGACGAAGCCCGCGCGTACAGCGAAGAGGCCGAAATCGGGGATATCCTGGAGCTGCCGGTTGACCCCCGGGAGTTTGACCTGCAGTCGGTGATGCTCGCCAAGCAAACGACCCGCATGAATCTCCGCGAGATTTCCAGGGATACCCTGTATGCCGAGTACCATTCGAAAGTGGGCGAGATCATAATCGGGTACTACCAACGGGACCGGAACGGCAATATCTACGTGGACCTCGGGCGGGTGGAGGGCGTACTGCCCAAAAAGTACCAGTCCCCCCGCGAGACGTACCATCCGAACGACAGGATCAAGGCTTTCATCGTCGAGGTCAACAAGACAAAAACGGGGCCGCAGATCGTCCTTTCAAGGACGCATGCGGAATTCGTTCGCAAGATCCTGGAGCTGGAAGTTCCCGAGATCTACGACGATATTGTTGAAGTCTTTAAAATCGTGCGGGAACCCGGATACCGGACCAAGATATCGGTCTTCTCCAAGAGGGAGGACGTCGATCCCGTGGGAGCCTGTGTGGGCCTAAAGGGGATACGGATTCAGTCCATTATACGGGAACTCGAGGGCGAGAAGATCGACGTCCTTAAATACGACATAGATCCCAAACGATTCATTAAAAATGCGCTGTCCCCTGCGGACGTCAAGGAAGTATTCATACTGGACGAGGCGAAGAGAACGGCCTTGGCCGTGGTACCGGACAATCAACTCTCCGTTGCGATCGGAAAGCAGGGGTTGAATGTACGCCTGGCTAACCGTCTGTGCGACTGGAATATAGATGTAAAGACCGAAGAGCAGTTCTACCAGATGGACCGTTCCACGGACCTTAAGCGAGCGGTTTCCGAACTCTTCTCGGAGGAGGAGGAGGAAATAACCCGCATCGATGAGCTCCCGGGAGTCCCCGAAGCCGCCGTCGCGACCCTCCAGGCAGCCGGGATCGAATTGATCGAGGATTTCATTTCCATGTCGGAAGAGAAGCTGGCTACCCTGGAAGGCATAGGCAAGGAAGACCTCGAAACCATCCAAAAAATCATCGACGAGACGGTAGAGGTCGTGGAGGAAGAGGCCGAAGCCGAGGGGGAAGAGGCGGAGGAAGGGCAGACGGAGGAAACGGAGTCCTACGAATGCCCCGATTGCGGCGCCCAGGTTACGCCGGAGATGACCCACTGTCCGAATTGCGGCGTCGAGCTGAGCTTCGAGTACGAAGACGACCAGGAAACGTAAAGGGAGACTATGTCCGATACCAACGAAAGCCCGAAATCGAAAGCCAACCTCATCAAGCAGCCTAAAAACCGTCCCGTAGATGAGAAGCAGGAAGCGGTTTCCGGCGAGAAGCGTAAGGTAGTTGTAAAGAAAAAGGTCGTCGTTAAGAAGGCGCCGGTCCGAGTCGTAGCTCGCCACGAGGAGGATGCCAAGCCCGCGTCGGAGGCCCGCACCCCTACGGCCGGGGCTGAGACAACGCAATCCGCCAAAATCGAGGAAAATAAGCCTACGTCTTCCGTACAGGATGCCGGTACGAAAGCTTCCGTTCCACCGGCGGGAAGCCGTTCCAGGACGGAATCCACGCCTCCCGCGCGCGGAGAGGGAAGTCCGGGTCCGCGTCCCTATACCCCCCCCCCGGGAAGGACCGGCGGGTACCAGGGCCGTCCGGGTGGATACCAGGGACAGAGTTCCGGCGGGTACCAGGGCCGCCCGGGTGGATACCAGGGACAGGG
>CAYTYG010000088.1:5382-10579 GCA_964441515.1 uncultured Treponema sp. | reverse complement strand
CCCTCTCCGGATCGTACGCCAGGCCCTCCAGCGTCGGGTCGAAATCGGGCATGGAGACGTAGGCCAGTATCTCCCCGGTGGACGCGCGCAGGGCCAGGAGCAGGACGGCCTCGGCTTCGTTGTCCTTCCAGGCCTTGCGGGCTATCCCTTCCAGACGGTACTGGGCGTCCGCGTCCAGGGTAAGGATCACCTGGTTGCCGTAGACGACTCCCGGCGGGCCCTCGACGATGGTCTTGGGAGAGAGTTCCCGGTCGTATCTCGCCTCGATCCCGCCAAGGCCGTAGTTGTCGTTTCCCACGAAGCCCACGACATGGCAGGCCAGGGTCCTCTCCGGGTATATGCGCCCGTGGATCTTCTCCACGACGAATCCGGGCAGGCCGCGCTCCCGTTTTAACTCCTGGACCTTTTGCGCCTCCGAGGCCGGGATGCGCTTGGCGGCGTAGAGAAAGTCCGAACGGCTCGACTCGATGGTTCGGCGGATCGACCCGGACTCCAGGCCCAGGACCCGCTCCAGCTCCCCGGCGTCCGCGGCCCAGCTCTCCTTCTCCAGCTCGGGGCGCCAGACGGCGATGTTGTAGAGGTTCGTGTCCACGGCGAGGGGGCGTCCCTTGCGGTCCAGGATGGAGCCCCTCACCACTTCCGGGCTCCTGCGGGCGGAGGGGGAAGGCCCCTCCGCCGCGAGCCGGGCGTAGCGGACCACGACAACCGCGGAAAAGGCAGCTAGCAGGGCGATGGCGACCCAATATCGGCGATGCCGTCGTTCCATGGTGTTCCTTAAACCCCGTTCCTTTTTCTTTTCCGCCCGCCCGGCGGCTAAAGCCGGAGCCGAAGGACCTTCCCGGCTACGTCATCGATCCCGACGGGTCCGTACTCCCGGGAATCCCGGGATTCCCCCGGGTTGTCCCCGGCCAGGAAGTATTCCTGCTCCCTACGGCCGCCTTTCGCCTCTCCCGTATTCGCATCGGGGCCGAAGTCCGCCACGCGCTTCACCACCCGCCGGCCGGAGGCCGGCGGAAAGGCCAGGACGGAATCCCCGGGCCGGGGTGTACCCCATCGTACCCAGTAGACCCCGTCGGCGCCGGGACTCCGCAGTCCGTAGGCGCACCGTAGAACGAGCACAAGGGACCCGCGCGGGAAGGAGGGCTCCATCGATCTTCCCTCCACGACCGCCAGGTCCACAAGGAACGCCTTGACCAGCAGTGCGATCAGCGTGGCGGCCAAAAGGGCGCCTCCTCCCGAGGGCGGGCGGCAGCGTCGTCGGCGGGGCGGCCTTTCCACGGCGGATTCACGGGCTTGCACGGCGCGACCTACTATAATACCCCCAGCCCCTTTTGTCGATAAATGGAAGGCCATGGATATGGATAGCATAATAAGCCGACAGCGGATCAGTCCCCGCAGGAAGCCCGTCCGGAAACCCCGACAGAAGGGCCCGCGGGTTTTCCCGGCCCCTTTCAAGCCCCCGGCGGCCCCCGATTCCGCGAGAAAGAAGGTCCGGACGGCCCTCCGAAAGATCCTGCATCCCAAGCCCGCGATTCCCGCCGTCCCGGACGCGGAGGAAAAGCCCCCCGTCGCCCCGCGGAGGCCCTGGAAAAGGGCGGCCCTGTTCGGTCTGGCCCTGGCGTCCCTGGCAATGGCGCTGGGAGCCGCGGGCGGGGCCTCGGTCCGCTCCCGCCTTCCTGCGGTAGTTTCCCTTCACGAGGACGCGTCCGTATCGGACATCCTTTCCCGTTACGCCTCCCCCGAGTCCCGGGACGGAGCGGAAGGCGACGGGGTCATGCCACCCCTGCCGGTCACCCTGGCCGTCTCGTCCTATGTCGTGCGGCCGGGGGACGCGCTTTCTTCCATAGCAAAGCGCCATCACATATCCCTGGACACCCTGATCAGCATGAACGGAATCTCCGACGCCCGCAGGATCTACGCGGGGGCTCGCCTACGGGTGCCCAACATATCCGGCATCGTTCACAAGGTCGCTCGGGGGGACAGCGTGGGCGCCCTGGCTTCCCGCTACGGGGTGAGCCCCACGGCTATCCTGGACGCCAACGACCTGGGGACGTCCACGATACGCCCCGGACAGGCGCTCTTCATCCCCGGAGCCCGGATGTCCGCCACGGAGCTAAAGCGTGCGCTCGGGGAGCTCGTCCTATGGCCCGTACGGGGACCCATCAGCTCGGGGTTCGGGTACAGGCCGAACCCCTTTACGGGGATACGGCAGTTCCACAGCGCCATCGACATCGTGGCAGCCGAGGGAACACCCGTCCGTGCGGCCATGGACGGCCGGGTGGCCGAGACGGGCTATAATTCCATCTACGGGAACTACGTCATCCTCGGCCACGCGGACGGCTACCAGACACTCTACGCCCACTTGAGCCGCGTTTCCGTCCGGAAAAAGGGAAGCGTCGTCCAGGGGTCCGCCCTGGGGGCCGTGGGGAGCACGGGGTACAGCACGGGCCCCCACCTCCATTTCGCGGTCTTCCGCTATGGAAGCGCCATGAATCCCCTGAAGCTGATGAAGTGAGGGGCGCCCTTCCTTGACGATTCCCCCGCGAAGGTCTACTATATTGCGGCGTACGGAGGAAGCATGCGCAAGTTGGTGGTGGTGCTGATAACGATCCTCGCGGTCGTCACGTTCCTGCGAGCCTATACTTCCGAGTCCCCCAACGCCGCCCGTACCGTGCAGCATGAAGCCTCCGTTTCCCTACCCCCGAATTGAATTACCACTCAAGCCTCCATCCTGTGCCTTTTTTCATACTCCCCTTTGACCGGGAAGTCCAAAAAAGTATACTGTCCGCCTTGTTTTTTCCGCCACTCCGTGCTATAGAAAAATTAAGTACATATCCTGATTGGAAATAATATTTTCATTTCTTTTCTTCTCGGGTTGGCACGCAAGATGCACATATCTATGTACTATGACAACCACGATGGATAAGACAAGTACGAAGCGCCCCGAAGACAGCCTGAGATCCTATTACTCGAGGATCAAGAACATATCCCTCCTGACGGCCGAGGAGGAGCAGGAGCTTTCCCGGCGCATCCGGAAGGGGGACGCCGAGGCCCGCAGCCGCCTGATAGAAGCCAACCTCCGCCTGGTAGTCAAGATAGCCCGTACCTTCTCCGCCTACGACGTTCCCCTGATCGACCTGATACAGGAGGGGAACATGGGGCTCATCAAGGCCGCGGAGAAGTTCGACGACCGCAAGAACGTGCGGTTCTCCACATATGCTTCCTGGTGGATCAAGCAGGCCATCACGCGCTCCCTCGTGAACAGCCGCAGGGCGATCCGCCTCCCGCACCGCAAGGAGGAACTCCTCAAGCGCATCCAGCGGACCTACAACGTGCTCATGCAGACCCTGCAGACGGAACCCACGCCCGCGGAGATCGCCCGGGACCTGAGGGTTCCCGAGGAAGCCGTGGTGTCCGTGCTGGAGATGTCCGGGAGCCTCGTTTCCCTGGACGCGGAGGATTCGGAGGATTCCGGCGCCGTCCTCGATATCGTGGAGGATTTCACCTACGAGCCCTCCCGGCAGTTCGACGAGGTCTCGACCCGGGAGAAGGTGGTCGAGATGCTGGAGCTCCTCATGGAGAAGGAGAGGCGCATACTCCTGTACCGTTTCGAGTTCTTCGGCGGCGAGAAGTACACCCTGAAGCGCATCGGGACGGAGCTGGGCATTTCCCCGGAAACCGTCCGGCAGATCGAGAAACGGGCCCTGAACAAGCTGCGGGACCAGGCTTCCTGCATGGAGTACATGGCTACCTGAAAGCCCCGGGCTCCCGGTTCCGGGATCCTCCCATCGATCCTCGCGTTGCAACGGCATACCGTTTAAATTAGAATTTCAGCGGATTCCTCAAACCGCCGATGATGAATATGGCACGCCTGCATGGACCTTGGGCAGGTATGCGATTCGGGCGGCCTGGAATGGGGTAACATGCCGTTAGCGGTTCAGGATATTCAATCCATAATCCAGATAGACTCGGAGCTCAATAAAATACGGGATTACGACCTGCTTCTGGAGCGCATCCTCCTGGAGGCGCGCCGGGTGGTGCATGCCGACGCGGGCTCCATCTATATCAAGGAAGGCGATACCCTCGCCATCAAGTACTCCCAGAACGACACCAAGCAGAAAGCCCTGCCGCCGGGCGAGAAGCTCATCTACAACATCTTCACGATCCCCGTGAACAAGAAGACCATCTCGGGCTACGTGGCCAAGACGGGGGAATTCGTGAACATCCCCGACGTCTACAACCTGCCTCCCGGCTCTCCATTCGGATACGACACGAAGTTCGATACGATCGCCAAGTACAAGACGACGTCCATGATGACCTTGCCCTTGAAGACCCAAAACAACGTGGTCCTGGGCGTGATCCAGGTCATCAACCCCAAGGACGGCCGGGGCCGGGTCGTTCCGTTCACCCCGGACGACGAGATCCTGGTAACCCATTTCGCCTCGAACGCCACGGTGGCCCTCCAGAGGGCCTACATGACCCGGGCCATGATACTCCGCATGATCCGGATGGCCGAGCTGAGGGATCCCAAGGAGACCGGCGCCCATGTCAACCGCGTGGCGGGGTACGCCGTCGAGATCTACGACCGCTGGGCCTTCAAGCAGGGCCTCGACGAGAAGGAGAGGGACAAGCAGAAGGACCTTTTAAAGCTGGCCGCCATGCTCCACGACGTGGGCAAGGTGGCTATCAGCGACGTGATCCTGAAGAAGCCCGCCCGCTTCACGGAAGACGAGCGGAGGATCATGCAGACCCACGCCGCGAGCGGGGCCAAGCTATTCGACGATCCCCAGTCCGACTTCGACGGGATAGCGGCGGAGGTGGCCCTGACCCACCACGAGAACTGGGACGGCACGGGGTACCCCGGCTGGATAGACCCCATCACCGGGAAGATCCTGCGCAAGGACCGGCATGGGAATCCCCGCCCCCGAAAGAGGAAGGAGATCCCGCTCTGGGGGCGCATCGTCGCCATAGCGGACGTCTACGACGCCCTTGTCTGCCGTCGGGTATACAAGGAACCCTGGGAGGACGAACGGGTGTACGCCGAGCTCCGGTCCCTCTCGGGAAAGAAGTTCGACCCCGAAATCCTAGAAATATTCTTCGATATACTGCCCCGCATCAAGCAGATCCGCAGCCGGTACCCGGACACGGAGTAGCCGGGTCGTCCTTGACCTCGGGCGCGGCGTTAATCTACACTCCC
>CAYTYG010000088.1:0-5372 GCA_964441515.1 uncultured Treponema sp. | reverse complement strand
GATCCACGAGCTTCGCCGCAAATACATAGACTTCTTTAAATCCAAGGGGCATACGGAGATATCCGGAAAATCCCTGATCCCGGAAAACGATCCCACGGTCCTTTTCACCACGGCGGGGATGCATCCCCTGGTGCCCTACCTCCTGGGCCAGCCCCACCCGGCGGGCAAGCGCCTCACGGACTACCAGAAGTGCATACGCACGGGGGATATCGACGCCGTGGGGGATCCGAGCCACCTCACCTTCTTCGAGATGCTGGGGAACTGGTCCCTGGGCGACTACTTCAAGAAGGAGGCCCTGGCCTGGAGCTTCGAGTTCCTCACGGACCCGAAATGGCTCGGCATCCCGAAGGACAAGCTGTCGGTGACCGTCTTCGCCGGCGAGGAGGGCATCCCCCGGGACGACGATTCCGCCGACATCTGGAAATCCCTGGGGATACCCTCGGAGCGTATCCACTTCCTGCCCCGCGAGGACAACTGGTGGGGCCCCGCCGGGGAAACCGGCCCCTGCGGCCCGGACAGCGAGATGTTCGTGGACACCGGCAAGCCGGCCTGCGGGTCCGGCTGCCGCCCCGGCTGCCCCTGCGGCAAGTACTTCGAGGTCTGGAACGACGTTTTCATGCAGTACAACAAGGATTCCCAGGGCCGCTACATGCCCCTGGAGGCCCCCTGCGTGGACACCGGCATGGGCATCGAGCGCACCGTTGCCATGCTCCAGGGCAAGAAGAGCGTTTACGACACCGAGGCCTTCACGGACATCCTGGCGGCCATCGCCGCGGCATGCGGCAAGACCTATGCCGCCGGGGACGAAACCGGAAAGTCCTTCCGCATTATCGCGGACCATGCCCGTACGGCGACCTTTATTCTGGGCGACCCGCAGGCCGTGACGCCTTCCAACGTGGGCGCCGGGTACGTGCTGCGGCGCATTATACGCCGCGCGGTCCGTCACGGCCGAAAGCTCGGCATAGAGGGGAGCTTCCTGCCCCGGATCGCCGAGGTCGTGGTGGCCCAGTACCGGGAGCCCTACCCGGAGCTCGAGGAGAATCGCGCCCGGATCGGGGAGGAGCTGGCGAAAGAGGAGTCCAAGTTCCTGGAGACCCTCCAGAAGGGCGAACACGAGTTCGAGAAGATGCTGCCCAACCTTTTGAAGAATCCCCGGAAGGTGATGTCCGGCCGGCTGGCGTTCAAGCTCTACGACACCTACGGCTTTCCCATAGAGTTGACCGAGGAGAGCGGGATGACCGTGGACCGGGCGGAATTCGACGAAGCCTTTAAAAAGCACCAGGAGCTGTCCCGGTCCGGGAGCGAGCAGGTCTTCAAGGGGGGCTTGGCGGACCACGGGGAGGCGGCCGTCCGCTACCACACGGCCACCCACCTTCTGCACAAGGCCCTCAGGATGGTCCTGGGCGATCACGTTGCCCAGAAGGGGTCCAACATCACCGCGGAGAGGCTGCGCTTCGACTTTTCCCACGACGCCCCCATGACGCCGGAGCAGATCCGGAGGGTCCAGGAGATCGTGAACGAGCAGATCCGCCGGGACCTGCCGGTCACCATGGAGGTGATGACCCTGGAGGAGGCCAAGGCGCGTGGGGCCACGGCCCTCTTCGGGGAGAAGTACGGGGCCAGCGTAAAGGTCTACACCGTGGGAGACTTCTCCAAGGAGGTCTGCGGGGGGCCTCACGTGGAGCGCACCGGGGCGCTCGGGAAGTTCGTCATCCAGAAGGAGCAGAGCTCCTCCGCCGGCGTTCGCAGGATACGGGCGGTGCTGGAGTAAACCGGAACCGCGATCGACAAGGCGTTCTAAGAATTAGGATATCTGCAGGAAGACCGGCACGTCAGGGAACTGGCGCGCCGGTCCTTTTTTGCCCTCTCTTGGAAAAAGGTAAAGGACGATATTCTATGGGATTAGATTACAATTCCGAGAGGAGAACGCCTTGAAAAAAAAGTTGTTGTCTTTCCTTCTCACGCAATGTCTCCTTTATTTAGTTTTTCCAGGTCCCTTGTGGGGCCAGGCCAAGGCCGGGGAACCCGCACTGGGCGCGGGGCATTCGGGCGCGGTATCCTCGTTGGCCTTCTCGCCCGATGGCAGGATACTTTACTCGATCTCCGGCAAGGATTCGACGCTGAGGTCCTGGAACGCGGCCAGCGGGGCCGCCCTGTCGGTGAAAACGGTTCAGGGCCGCGATTGGGGCAGTGCTTCCGATGGAGCGGCCCTGAAGGCCGTCCTTTATACCAGGTACAGCCTGGTCGTCATCGATCTGAAGACCGGGGAAAGCATCGGAGGCGTTTCCCACCCTGTCGGCGGTCCCGACATCATGGCCTACGCAATATCCCCGGACTGGACGCGCGCCCTGACTTCGGAGCGCGGAGGCGCCGCCATCCTATGGGACCTCAAGACGGGAAAGGTAATAACCCGCAAGCGGGTGCACCCGCGGGAAGCCGTGGAGGGCTTCGTATTCGTCAAGAACGGCAGCGCCGCCCTGTGCAGCCTGGGGTTGTTGGGGTCCTCGGTCTGGAGCTTCTCGACCGGAGAGGTGATCGATCAAGCCCTCAGGACCAATCTGAGCCGGATCCAGGGCGTACCTTCGAAGTCCGGAACGGATCTTGTCCTGGGCATACGATACGGCAAATCCATCGAATGCTGGGATATGGTCAAAGGCATCCTGGAGGACAAGCCCCTCGTTGTACTGGAAGCATCGGAAGAATATCCCGTCTCCATGTCGGTATCCTCGGACGGATCCCTGGCCGCGGCCGGGTATAAATCGGGCGCCGTGCGGATATGGCGTTTGGCGGACGGGTCCCAGGCAGCGGAATTGAAAACCATGGATTCCGAGGCAAGCGCCCTGGCGTTCAGCCCGGACGGAAAGAGGCTGGCCACGACCTGCGGGGCCGGGGAGATCGAGATTTGGGATGTCGCTACCGCACGCCGACTGGTGGAGACCGAGCGTCCGGCCTTGACGCTGGCGTCCGCTTCGGCCGACGGCCGCTATTCCGTCAAGGGATCCCGGGACGGCGTCCTGACGCTCTCCGAGGCGGCCGGGGGTCGTGTCGTCTGGAGCGTCCCCACAAACCGGGGAAGGCCGATTGTCCTGGCGCTCTCCCCTAAGGGGGATCGGGCGATGGCGGCCTTCCTGAACGGCTCGATGCTTTTCCTGGACGGCAGGGACGGAAAGACGATCTCCGAGATTCCCGCGGTATCCAAGGCGAAGGTCCAAAGCCTGGAATTGTCGGAAGAAGGGGCCTGCGCCCTTGTCCTGGACGCCTCGGGAGGGGCGGCGATACTGGAGCCTTCTACGTCCACCGTGCTTCGCCCTGTCGACAAGTCCGACCAGTTCTCCTGCGCGGTTTTTTCCCCCGACGGAAGCATGGCGGCCTTGGGAAAGAACGACGGTAGAGCCGTGATCTTTATCACCGCCCCGGGCAAGTACGAGGTGTACGGCGGAACCGAAAATTACAACAGCAACAAGCCCGTATCCGCGCTGGCGTTTTCCCCGGACGGAGTATTCCTGGCGTTCGCGACCATGGACGGCAAGTGCAGCGTCCGCGGAGTCAAGTCCCTAAGGGAATACTACCTCAAAGAAACGTTAGGCGCTCCCGTCGCGGCCATACACTTCGAGGCGGGTCCCCGGAAGCCTCAGTTCCGGACCGCGGACGGGAAATTCGCGTTCATGGAGCTTCCCGATATCACTCATTTCACCCGCATAGGCTCCCTGGCCTTTTCCCCGGACGGAAAGACCCTCTACTCCGGCGGCGCGGACGGCAGCGTGCGCGCTTGGGACTGGAGCGCCTCCAGGGAGACCGCCCGCTATTCGGCGAACGCGCAGGGCGTGCGCATCCTTGTCGCGGCGGCCGACGGACAGAGGCTCTTCTCCGTGGGCGAGGAAGAAAGGATCTCGGTCCTGGCTCTTCCGGACGGGAGTAAAACCTCCTCGCGGGAAGGTTCGAGCAGCCGGATCGATATCCTTTCGCCGGATGGGTTGTACTATAGCGGAATCAAGGAACCGACCGTTATAGACCTGGCGACAGGGAAAAGCCCGTTCAAGTTCGATCCCCAGGTCAAGCTTCCCAAGTTTACCCATCTAGGATGGATGAATGGAGGCGCATTATCCTCGGACGGAAAGCTTTTATACACATCGGACGAGGACGGAAGCCTGTTCCTTTGGGATACGGCTTCGGGCAAAGCCAAAAAGGCGACAGTAGCCGGGGAACCCGCGCCCGATTTTTTGGCGATCGCGTCCGGCGGGAAACGCGGGGCGGGAGGCTTCAAGGACGGAAAGCTCCTTTTATGGGATCCTTCGGCCGCCAAGCTCGTCGCGACGTTGGCTCCGAGCGGCGCGGCTGTAACGGCGCTGGCCTTCACTCCCAAAGGGGACATCCTGGTGAGCGCGGACTCCTCGGGCGTCCTGTCCGTATGGAGCGCGGCCAAGGGTGCGCTTGTCCGAAAGCTTGAAGGGCATACGAAGAGCGTGACGGCGGTGGTCGTGTCCCCGGACGGCAAGTACGCCGCGTCCGCCGGGGAAGACGGGAAGATTCTGGTTTGGAGCCTGATAGAAGGCGCGCTCGCGGCGACGATGGAGAAAACCGACTAGACTGCGGCCGGACAGGAACGCCGCCCCGGCGAACCGTCCCAAGGCGACACATCCTCAGGCGGGCCGTATCCGCGGCCGTCGGCGCCGGGCCCGCCTTGATATAGACAAGGAACGGGGGCAGACGCAATACTTTAAGCATGGAATTCGCCGACCGCCTGGCCTTGCTGTCCCCCGGAGGAAACGAGGAGTTGAGGCGGGCGCTGACGGAAGCCGGCTTCGAGGTCCTCTCCGTTTCGGAGGAAAAGGACGTTCCGCCGGGCATCGTCGTCCTGGACCTGACTTCTCCCGACATGGCTCGGAAATACCTTTTCGGGAAACAGGGCGATCTCCAGAGGCTCCGCGCGGACGGGTATACCGTCCTGGCCTCGGTCTCCCCCGAGACGCTGAAGGACGACCGGGCGGCCCTGGCCATAGGCGGGGCCCACGCCTTCCTGTTACAGGGCGAGCGGGCGGCCAGTACGCGCGCCACGGTCCTGGCGGCGATACACCGGCGGGTCCTGGACGACCGCCTTAGGAAGAGCGAGCGGATGTATCGCCTCCTGGCCGAGAACATCGGGGACGTCATCTGGACCTGGAACCTCGGGACCCATAGGTACGACTACGTGAGTCCCTCCGTGACCCGGATGCGCGGGTACACGGTGGAGGAGGCGCTGGCCCTGACCGTGGAGGAATCCCTGACCCCCGAGTCGACCGTCCGGGCCCGGACCCGGATCGGCGAAGCCCTGCGGACCCTTGGGGAGGGAAAGGGCCCGGCTCCCCACACGGACTACTACGACCAGCCCTGCA